>NZ_CP028843.1:3142500-3402500 GCF_003058325.1 Methylobacterium currus | reverse complement strand
ATCTCGGCGTCGTTCTCAACCCGGACATCGGCAGCGACGCGGTTCCGCTCGGGCAGGATGCCTGGATCGCGGTGCTGCCCGCCGCTCACCCGCTCGCGCGGCACCGCCAGGTGACGCTCGACCGCCTCGCTTCCGAGCCCTTCGTGCTCGCGACCGGAGGGTGCCACCTCCATGCCGGGGCGCTGATGCGCACGGCCGGCCTCTCGCTCGCCGATATCCGCATCGAGGTCCGGGACTGGGCCAGCGCCGTCGCGCTGGTGCGGGAGGGCACCGGCGTCAGCATCGTCCCGGAATCGACGCTGCCCGAGAACCGGAAGGGTCTGAAGGCCGTCGCATTGGCGCCGGCGATCTCGCGGCGTTTCGGGCTCCTGGCGCCAACCGCCCGGAGCCCGTCGCGCGCCGCGGCGCTGTTTCTCGACCTGGCCCGTCAGGCGTGAGAGACGGCCCCTGAGGCTCCATCCTTCTTCTGCGGCCGGATCCGGTACCAGCCGACATAGAGCGCCGGCAGGAAGAACAGCGTGAGGAAGGTCGCCGCGATGATGCCTCCGATCATCGCATAGGCCATCGGCCCCCAGAACACCTCGCGGGCGATCGGCACCATGCCGAGGCTCGCGGCCGCGGCGGTGAGCAGGATCGGGCGCATGCGGTGGCACGTCGCCTCCACCACCGCGTCCCACGGGCTCATCCCCTCGGCCTCGAACTCGTCGATCTGGGTGACGAGGATCACGGCGTTGCGGATGATGATGCCGATCAGCGCCAGGATGCCGAGGATCGCCACGAAGCCCATCGGTGCGCCCGACGGCAGCAGCGCCGCGACGACGCCGATCAGGCCCAGCGGCGCCACGCTCGACACGAGGAAGAGCTTCTGGATGCTCTGGAGCTGCACCATCAGGAAGAACGCCATCACCAGAAGCATCACCGGCACGACCGCGGCGATCGGGCCCTGGCCCTTGGCGCTCTCCTCCACCGCGCCGCCGGTCGCGAGATCGTAGCCGTCGGGAAGCTCCGAGCGGAACTGCGCCATGGCGGGCGCGAGGGCCGTCACGATGGTCGCCGGCTGGGTCGCGTCGGTGATGGCGGTGCGGACCGTGATGGTCGGCATCCGGTCCCGGCGCCAGACGATCGGCTGCTCGAGGTCGTAGTGGATCTTCGCGAAGGCGAGCAGCGGCACCGTCGCGCCGCCGGCGGTCGGCACCTGCAGGCTCTGGAGCGTGTCGACGGAACGGCGCTCCGGCCCCTGCGCCCGGCCGATCACGTCGACGAGGTAGATCGCGTCGCGGACCTGGGTGATCGTGGTGCCGCCGACCACGCCGTTGAGGATGCCGGCGATGTCCTGCGAGGTCACGCCGAGCTGGCGCGCCTTGTCCTGCAGGATCTCGACCCGCAGCACCTTGCCGGGCTCGTTCCAGTCGAAGGTCGGCAGGCCGACATGCGGGTTCTGCGCCACCACGTTGGCGAGCTTGAGGGCTTGGGCCCGCACCACCTGCAGGTCGGGACCGCTGATCCGGTACTGGATCGGCCGGCCGACCGGGGGGCCGAGATCGAGAGGATGGACGAACACGTCGGTGCCGACGAAGTCGCGGCGCGCGAGCGCATCGAGGCGCGCCATGGTGCGGTCGCGAGCCTCCAGCGACACCGTCTCGATCACGATCTGACCGAAGAACGCGTTCTGGAGCTGCTGGTCGAGGGGCAGGTAGAAGCGGATCGCGCCCTGGCCGACATAGGAGCTCCAGCGCTTGATCTCGGGATCGCCCTTCAGCGCCTCCTCGAACCGGTCCATCTGCGCCTTCGTCTCGGCGATGCTGGCATTCTGCGGCAGCGTCAGGTCGACCAGCACCTCGGGCCGGTCGGAGGACGGGAAGAATTGCTGCTGCACGTGGCCCATGCCGACGATCGCCGCTGCGAGCATGCCGATGCAGACCGCGACCGTGACCCAGCGGAAGCGCATCGCCGGCAGCAGCAGGGCCCGGAAAGCACCGAGCAGGCGGCTGGGCTTGTCGTGATGGCCCCTCATGGTCTTCGGCAGGATCTTCACGCCGATCAGCGGCGCGAACAGCACCGCCACCACCCAGGAGACGAGGAGCGATGCCGCGATCACCACGAACAGCGAGTAGGTGTACTCGCCCGCCGCCGAGCCGTTGAAGCCGATCGGCAGGAAGCCCGCCACGGTGACGAGCGTGCCGGTGAGCATCGGGAAGGCGGTCGACGTATAGGCGAAGGTCGCGGCCTTGTGCAGGCTGTCGCCGGCCTCGAGCCGCGCCACCATCATCTCGACCGTGATCATCGCGTCGTCGACGAGGAGGCCGAGCGCGATGATGAGGGCGCCGAGCGAGATGCGCTGCAGCGTGACTCCCATCACCTCCATGATGACGAACACGATGGCGAGAACGAGCGGGATCGAGAACGAGACGACGAGGCCGGCCCGCACCCCGAGGCTCAGGAACGACACGACGAGGACGATCACCACCGCCTCGACGAGGGCCTTGGTGAAGCCGCCGACCGCCTCCTCGACGATGCGGGGCTGGTCCGAGACGAGATGGATGCCCACCCCCACCGGCAGCTCGGCCTCGACCTGGCGCATCCGCGTCTTCAAGGCCTCGCCGAAGTCCAGCAGGTTGCCGCTCGCCTGCATGGCGATGGCGAGCCCGATCGCCGGCTGGCCGTTGTAGCGGAACAGCGCCTGGGGCGGGTCGGCGTAGCCGCGCTCGATCTCGGCCACGTCCGAGAGACGGAAGAAGCGGTCGTTGACCCGCAGGTTGATCGCCTTCAGGCTGTTCTCGTCGGTGAACTGGCCGCTCACGCGCACCGAGACACGCTCCGGCCCGGCCTGGATCACGCCGGAGGGGGCCACCGCGTTCTGCGCCTGCAGGGTCTTGATCACCGATTGCAGGTCGACGCCGAGGCCGGCAAGCTTGCGGATCGAGAAGTCGAGGGAGATGACCTCATCCTGGGCGCCGATGATCTGCGTCTTGCCGATGCTCGGCACCTTGATGATCCGGGTGCGCACCATCTCGACGTAGTCGCGCAGCTGGCGCATCGAGAGCCCATCGGCCGTGAAGGCGTAGACGTTGCCGAACACGTCGCCGAACTCGTCGTTGAAGAACGGGCCCTGCATCCCTTGCGGGAACGTGCCCTTGATGTCGCCCAGCCGCTTGCGCACCTGGTAGAACAGCCACGGGATCGTCTTCGGCGGGGTCGTGTCGCGCAGGTTGACGAACACCGTCGCCTGGCCGGGCGTGGTGTAGCTCTTGGTGTAGTCCACCGCGTTGATCTGCTGCAGCTCCTTCTCGATTCGGTCGGTGACCTGGTCGAGGGTGTCGGCGATGGTGGCGCCGGGCCAGACCGCCTGCACCACCATGGTCTTGATCGCGAAGGCCGGGTCCTCCTCGCGGCCGAGCTTGCGGTAGGACATCGCGCCGGCGACGATCGCCACCGCCATCAGGAACCAGACGAAGGAGCGGTGCGACAGCGCCCATTCGGAGAGGTTGAACGACTTCATCGGGCGCGGCCTCGCGCTGAGCAAGTTCGGGGTGCGGGCCGTCGGGCCGCGCGCGGAAAAGATCGGGGAGCGGTCAGAAGCCGGAGGCGACGAGGCGCACCGCCTGGCCCTCGGCCAGGCTGTGGACGCCTGCCACCACCACGGTCTCGCCGGCCTTGAGGCCGCCGCTCAGCGTCACGGCGCTCTCGTCGCCCGCGGCGGTGCCGTCGCGCGGGAGGATCGTGACGTCGCGGCGGGAGACCGTCTTGCCGTCGGGCGCCACCACCCAGACGCTGGTGCGGTTCTCCGCCTGCAGCAGGGCCGTCGCCGGCAGGGTGATGCGCGGAGGGGTGGCGCGTTCGAGCGCGACCGTGATCGTGGTGCCGAGGCGGAAGGCCTCGGGCGGATCGACCAGGGTCATGCGCACCCGGCGGGTCCGGGTCGCCGGGTCGGCCAGCGGCCCGATCTCCCGCACCCGGCCCTTCGCCGTGATGGTCGGGGCAGCCTGCAGCGTCACGGTGAACTCGGTGCCGGCCTTGATGCCGGCCATCAGCCCGTCCGGGATGTCGACGACCGCCTCGCGGATGTCGGGGCGGGCGAGCGTCACCACGGCCTGGCCGGCGCTCACCACCTGGCCGATCTCGGCGTTCCAGGCCGTCACCACCCCGTCGACATCGGCCTTCAGGGTGGCGTAGCCGAGCTCGTCGGTCGCCTTCTGGAGGGCGGCCTTTCCTTGAGCGAGGCGCGCCGCCGCCGTGTCGCGGCTCGCCACCGCGGCGTCGAGGGCGGCCTGCGTGACGTTGCCGCCCTCGAACAGGGTGCGCTGGCGCGCCTCGACGGCGCCCGCATTGGCGAGCTGCGCCTCGGCGTCGGTGACGTCGGCCCGGGCCCGGGTGACGGCGAATTGCAGCACGGTGGGGTCGAGGGCGGCGAGCCGCGCGCCCTTCGGCACGAGGTCGCCGACATAGACGTCGCGGGCGACCATCCGGCCCGGCACCCGGAAACCCCCTTGCGTCTGGTAGCGCGGCTCGACCGTGCCGGCGAAGGGGCCGAAGATCTCGGCGGTGCGGACCTCGACGGCCGTGGTGAGAACCGGGCGCACCGGGGGCGGGGCCTCTGCCTCCTTCGCCTGGCAGCCGGCCAGGACGAGGAGGCCGAAGAGCGCAGGCATGCGGGTGGTGGCGAGTCTCATCGGGCGTCCTCCCCGATCACCGCGACCTTCTGGCCCGGACGCAGGAGCTGGATGCCGGCGGTGACCACCCGCTCGCCCGGCGCGATCCCGTTCGACAGCACGATGGCCGAGCCGGCATAGCGCTCGATCGCGACGGTCTTGGGCGCGACGGTGTGGCTCGCCGGATCGACCACCCAGACCGCCGGCTTGTCCTGCCAGCGAAACAGCGCGCTCCACGGCAGGCTCACCGATGGCCGGGCGCGGAAGCGGCCGAGGCCCACCACCGCGGCGCCGAGCGACATTTCCGGCGGCACCTTGGAGAGCCCGATCTTCACCCGCACGCCGCCGGAGGACGGATCCACCGCCGGCGAGATCTCCCGGACCGTGCCGGTGGTGCGCACCCGCGGATCCGACAGGAGGGCGATCTCGACGGTCTTGCCTTCAGGCGGCTCGGCGAGCAGCGTCTCGGAGACGATGAACACCGCGTCCCGGGGCCCGTCCTGGGCCAGGGTGAACACGGTCTGGCCCGACTGCACGACCTGGCCGGCCTCGGCGTTGCGCGCCGTGATGATGCCGTCGACCCCGGTCTTCAGCTCGGTATAGGAGAATTGCTCGCGGGCATTGCCGAGGGCGGCCTTGGCCGATTCGACCGAGGCCTGGGTGGTGCGCAGGGTCTGCTCGGCCTGGTCGTAGGCGGTGCGGGTGGTGTAGCCGCTGCGCATCAGCGATTGCTGGCGCTCGAAGGTCACCTTCGCCTGGGTCAGCAGGGCCTCGGCCGAGGCGAGCGCGGCTTGCGCGGTGTCGACGTTGACCTGCTGCTCCTGCGGCTCGAGCCGGGCCAGCACCTGGTCGGCGGTGACGTGCTCGCCGACCTCGACCAGACGCTCCTGGATCTTGCCGCTGACCCGGAACGCGATGTTGCTCAGGAACTTGGCCTGGATGTCGCCGGTCAGCACGACCTGCTCGGCGACCGGTGCGAGCGCGGCGGTGACCACCCGGACCTCCGCCAGGGAGGTCTTCCGCATCTCGTCCTTGGCCGGGAAGGGCGCCTCGGCGAGCGCCGGGCTCGCGAGAAGCAGGGCGGCCAGGCCGACGGCGGCGCCCCGCGGGATCGGAGTAGGTCTCATGATGGTCGCGCGCACCGATGCAGCCTGACGTACCGGTAACGTACAGGGGAAACGAGTTGGGGCAACGTGAAGGAGCGGCCGCGAGGGGGCGGATGCGGCCGCTCCTTCCAGATGCGGGGCGCTCTCCTTCGGGAGAGTGCTCCGCATCTGTGGCGACGCACCGGCATTGCGCCGGGGCGAACCGGGAAAGGGATGCCGCGTCAGAGCTGATCCGGCGCGGAGAGGCAGGTGGCGCAGGGCACCGCCGGGCGGGTCCAGGCCAGCAGGCCGGCCCAGCCGGCGAGCGCGAAGAGCAGGAGCGCGACCGCTGAGAGCGGCACCCGTCGCGGCAGCAGCGGGCAGGCAGCTTCCACTGGCGGCGCGTGCAGCACGAGGCCGTTCGGCAGCCGGGTGAACCCGGGCCGGCGCGGCGCGGTTGCGGGGGACGGACACATCACCGTGCGGGCCATGGCGCGCTCCTTGAAGGCGATGCCCGCTTCGTACTAATAACTGACCAGACAGTCAATAAGGTGCGCGATGGCGGATGCGGACAAGGATGCGGGCAAGGTAGCGGGTGCGGGACCGCGCCGGCGTCGCAAGGAGGAGCGGCCCGGCGAGATCGTGGAGGCGGCCTTCGAGGAATTTGCGCGCGCGGGCTTCGCCGCGACGAAGCTCGACGACGTGGCAGCCCGCGCCGGGATCACCAAGGGCACGATCTACCTGTACTTCCCGAGCAAGGAGGACCTGTTCCTCGCGACGGTGCGGGAGATGAACCGGCCGGCGGCGGAGAACCTCGCGGCGCTCACCGCGGCCCCGCAGGGCTCCGCAATGGCGATCCTGCGCAGCCATTTTGCTTTCGTGTACAAGCACATGGTCGAGGACCGGCGCGCCCGCGAGATCCTGCGGATGCTCTTGGCCGAGGTGAGCCGCTTTCCCGACCTCGCCGACCGCTGGCGCGCCGAGGTGATCGGCCCGGCCGTGGACAACCTGCGGCAGGTGGTGCGCTACGGGATCGAGCGGGGCGAGTTCCGCCCCTCGGCCGCGGAGGAGTTTCCCCACCTGCTCTTCGCCCCCGTCATCATGGCCTGCACCTGGCGGCTGATGTTCGGTGACGGCCATGCCCTCGACGGCGCACCGTATCTGGAGGGGCACCTCGACCTGATCGAGCGGGGGCTGGCGCGGGGAGAGGGGCGTGGGGGGTCTGACCCCCGCATACACGTGACGGCACAAGGTGCGGGTTCCTCCTCTCCCCGCGGGCGGGGAGAGGGCTGCTGACTCCTTGTCGTGTCAGCAGCGAGCCCGCAGCGAACCGCAGCTTCGCCGCGACGGTGAGGGGTCTTTCCGGAGGAGCCTCACGCGTCGAGACCCTTGCCCTCGCTCCGGCTTCGCCTCCGCGTGCCGTGTCCCCTGGACAGGGGTGGGATCTTCGATCCCCCGGCCCCCTCCCCGCGAGAAGTCGGGCTTGCCCGGCTTTCTCCGTCGCTTGCAGATCCCGCGCTTGCAGATCCCGGGCAAGCCCGGGATCTGTCGGGGGGAGGAGGAGTTCGCCTCTTCTTTCTCCGAACAGCCCTGCGCGGGCAGGGTGACGCGATGACGGCGCAGCCGCGCCTCACTCCGCCGCCGTCGCCATCGCGGCCTCCGGGCTGCGGAACCGCGCGAGCAACGCCGCCTCCTCCGCCTGCACCGCCGCGAGGTTCTTCGCCTTTACCGGACCGTAGCCGCGGATGCGCTGGGGCAGGCCGGCGAGGCCGACCGCGGCGGCGTGGTTCGCCGGCGTGAGATCGCGGGAGATCTCGGCCATCCGGGCCTCGAAGTCCCGCACGAGGCGCCGTTCCTCGCGCCGCTCCTGGGTGTAGCCGAACGGGTCGAAGGCGGTGCCGCGCAAGGGTTTCATGCGGGCCAGCACGCCGAAGGCCTTCATCATCCAGGGCCCGAAGGTCATCTTGCGCGGCCGGCCGGTCGCCGGATCGCGGCGGGCCAGCAGCGGCGGCGCGAGGTGGAACTCGTAGCGAAGATTCTCGCCCTCGAAGGTGCGTGCCACCTGCGCCTGGAAGCTGCCGTCGGTGTAGAGCCGGGCGACCTCGTACTCGTCCTTGTAGGCCATCAGCCGGAAGAGCGAGCGGGCGGCGGCCTCGGTCAGGGCCGACTGGCCGGGCACGATCGCCGCCTCCCGGGCCCGCAGGGCCGCCACGGCACCCGCGTAGCGCGCCGCGTAAGCCGCATCCTGGTAGGCGGTGAGGAAGGCGACGCGCTTGGCGATCACGCCGTCGAGATCCGGCGCCAGGTCCGGGGCGGGCACTTCGACCGACCGCATCGTCTCAGGGGAGGCCGCGGCGCGGCGGCCCCAGGCGAAGGCGGCGAGGTTCATCGCCACCGCCTCGCGGTTGAGTTCGATCGCCTTCAGGAGGGAGGCCTGCGAGAGCGGGACGCGCCCGCGCTGCCAGGCATAGCCCAGCATGAACATGTTGGCGGCGAGCGCATTGCCGAGCACCGAGACCGTGACGCTCGTGGCATCGGTGAAGTCGGCGCTCTCCGCCCCGGCGGCCTCCCGGATCGCCCGCTTGATCCGCTCCGCCGGGAGGGAGAAGTCGGGCCGGCGGGTGAACTCGCCCGGCATCACCTCGGCGGTGTTGACGACGAGATGGGTGCGGCCCTTCGAGATGGCGGACAGCACCTTGCGGTTGCCGCTGACCACGAGGTCGCAGCCGAGGACCAGGTCGGCTGCACCGGCCCCGACCCGGATGGCATGGATGTCCTCCTGGCGATTGGCCAGGCGCACGTGGCTGAACACCGCGCCGCCCTTCTGGGCCAGGCCGGCCATGTCGATCATGCCGAGGCCCTTGCCCTCGAGATGCGCTGCCATGCCGAGGATCGCCCCGATCGTCACCACCCCGGTGCCGCCGACGCCGGTGACGATCAGGTTGTAGGTGCCGGCAATCTCCGGGATCGCGGGCTCGGGCAGGCCGGAATCCGGCGCCTCGTCGCCCGCCGTCGCCGGGATTCCGACCGGCCTGCTGCGGGGCTTGGCGCCGTGCACCGTCACGAAGGACGGGCAAAACCCCTTCACGCAGGAAAAGTCCTTGTTGCAGCCCGACTGGTCGATGCGGCGCTTGCGGCCGAACTCGGTCTCGACCGGCTGCACCGCGACGCAGTTCGACTGCACCGAGCAATCGCCGCAGCCCTCGCAGACCAGCTCGTTGATGATCACCCTTTTGTCCGGATCGGGGTAGGCGTTGCGCTTGCGCCGCCGACGCTTCTCGGAGGCGCAGGTCTGGTCGTAGATCATCACCGAGACGCCCGGCACGGTGGCCAGCTCGCGCTGCACCGCGTCCAGCTCGTCGCGGTGGTGGATCGTGAGGCCGTGCGGCCAGCTCGCGGTCGACGGGTACTTGTTCGGCTCGTCGGTGACGAGGGCGATGCGCTCGACGCCCTCGGCCCGCACCTGCGCGGCGATGCGGTCGACGGTGAGCCCGCCCTCGTGCGGCTGGCCGCCGGTCATCGCGACGGCGTCGTTGAACAGGATCTTGTAGGTGATGGTGGTGCCGGTATCGACCGCCCAGCGGAGCGCCAGCGAGCCCGAATGGTTGTAGGTGCCGTCGCCGAGATTCTGGAAGACGTGGCCGCGCTTCGAGAAGGCGTTTTCGCCGATCCAGTTCGCGCCCTCGCCACCCATCTGGGTGAAGCCGTCGGTGCTGCGATCCATCCACTGCGCCATGTAGTGGCAGCCGATGCCCGCATAGGCCCGCATGCCCTCCGGCACCTTGGTCGAGGAATTGTGCGGGCAGCCGGCGCAGAAATGCGGGATCCGGGCCGCGATGTCGGCGGTCGCGGCGAGGCGCTCCTGCGCGCCTTTCAGCCGGGCGACGCGGCCCGCGAGGTCGTCGTTGCGGTGGTAGCGCAGCAGGCGCTCACCCAGAGCCACCGCGATGTCGTTGGGATCGAGCGCGCCCTTCACGGGGAAGAGCCAGTTCCCCGCCTCGTCGCGCTTGCCGATGCAGACCGGCTGGTGGCTTGAGCCGTACAGCTCCTCGCGCAGCTGCACCTCGATCAGCGAGCGCTTCTCCTCCACCACCATGACGAGGTCGAGGCCGTCGGCGAAGGCGGCCAGCTCGCGCCGCGACAAAGGCCAGGGGCAGGCGACCTTGTAGAGCCGCAGCCCCATGTCGTTGGCCTTGACCTCGTCGAGGCCGAGGTCGTCCATCGCCTGGCGCACGTCGAGATAGGACTTGCCGACGGTGATGATTCCGATCTTCGGCTGGCGCCCGCCCGAGAGAACGAGGCGGTTGAGGTTGTTGGCGCGCACGAAGGCCAGCATCGCGTCGCGCTTGAAGTCCTGGAGGCGGGCCTCCTGCTCCAGGATGCCGTCCGGCGTGCGGATGTTGAGCCCGCCCGGCGGCATGAGAAAATCGTCGGGGAGCACGATCTTCACCCGGTCGAGGCGCGCATCGACGCTCGCGGTCGATTCGATGTTCTCCTTCACGCACTTGAAGGCGACCCAGGTGCCGCAATAGCGGCTCATCGCGTAGCCGTAGAGGCCGTAATCGAGGATCTCCTGCACCCCGGCCGGGTTCAGGATCGGGCTCATCACGTCGACGAAGTGGAACTCCGACTGGTGCGCGACGGTGGAGGATTCCGCCGTGTGGTCGTCGCCCATCAGCGCCAGCACGCCGCCATGGCGCGAGGTGCCGGCCATGTTGGCGTGGCGAAAGACGTCGCCGGAGCGGTCGACGCCCGGCCCCTTGCCGTACCAGAGGCCGAACACGCCGTCGTAGCGGCCCTCGCCCCGCATCTCGGCCTGCTGCGCCCCCCAGATCGCGGTGGCGGCCAATTCCTCGTTGAGGCCGGGCTGGAACACGATGCCGGCCTGATCCAGGACCGTCTTGGCCCGCACCAGGTTCTGGTCGAGCCCGCCGATCGGCGAGCCGCGATAGCCGGAGACGAAGCCCGCGGTGTTGAGCCCCGCCGCCCGGTCGCGGGCCTGCTGCATCAGGAGCATCCGGATCACCGCCTGGGTGCCGGTGACGAAGACCTGGTCGCGGGAGAGGTCGTACTTGTCGTCGAGGCTGACCGACCGAAGGGACGGGGAGGTCTTCTCTGGGCCCATCGCGTGTTCCTCCTCCTCGCGCGGTGGGGGCCGGTTCCTCCGGCCTCTCGGGACCACGCCGATTACGTCAGGAAGGCTGACATTTCCGGCCGGCCCCGTCAACGCGGCCTGGAGGCATTCCAGGCAGCCCCGCCTTGCCGGGTCCCTGGTTTCGCGGCATCACCGCTCACCCAAGCGGGCATCCCGCCCGCCCGCACCGGATGGCCTCGCGATGATCCGCCCCGATATCCTCGCCGCGATCGGCGGCACGCCCTTGATCCGCCTCAAGCGCGCCTCGGAGGAGACCGGCTGCACCATCCTGGGCAAGGCCGAGTTCATGAATCCGGGCCAGTCGGTGAAGGACCGCGCCGCCCTGTTCATGGTCGAGGCCGCGGAGCGCGCCGGCACCCTGCGGCCGGGCGGAACCATCGTGGAGGGCACGGCGGGCAATACCGGCATCGGGCTCGCGATGGTCGGCGCGGCGCGGGGCTACCGCACCGTGATCGTGATCCCGGAGACCCAGTCGGCGGAGAAGAAGCAAGCCCTTCGGCTGGCCGGGGCCGACCTCGTCGAGGTGCCGGCGGTGCCGTTTTCCAACCCGAACAACTACGTGAAGGTGGCGCGCCGCCTCGCCGAGCGCCTGGCCACCACCGAGCCCGGCGGCGCCTTCTTCGCCGATCAGTTCGACAACCCGGCGAACCGCGAGGCCCATATCGCCACGACCGGCCCGGAGATCTGGGAGGCGACCGGGGGAAGGATCGACGGCTTCATCTGCGCCGCCGGCACCGGCGGCACGCTGGCCGGCACGGCCGCCGCGCTCCGCGCCCGCAACCCGGGGGTGACGATCGGGCTCGCCGATCCCGACGGCTCAGGCCTCCACCCCTTCTACGCCACCGGCGAGCTCAAGGCCTCGGGCAACTCGATCACCGAGGGCATCGGCCAGGGCCGGATCACCGGCAACCTCGAAGGCTTCCGGCCGGACATCTCCTACGCCATCCCCGACACGGAGGCGCTGCCGCTGGTCTTCGGGCTCCTGGAGGAGGAGGGCCTGTGCCTCGGCGGCTCGTCGGGCATCAACGTCGCGGGGGCGATCCGGCTCGCCCGCCATCTCGGTCCCGGCCATACCATCGTGACGATCCTGTGCGATTACGGCACCCGCTACGCCTCGAAGCTGTTCGACCCCGGCTTCCTGCGCGCCCGCGACCTGCCGGTGCCGCATTGGCTCGAGAGCCCGCGGGTGATCGATCCGGGGCTGGTCGCGTAGACGCCACGCGAAAATTTTCCTGGCCTTTCACCGCTCAAGATTCCGGGCGGGTGTAACCGAGATGAGACGGCGAGGAGCGGGCGCCGTCGTCATCCCTCGGCGCCGGATCGGTGCCCGCCGCCGCCCTGCATGCCGGTTTCGACGGCCCGTGGGGTGATCAGGCCGGGACTTGAGCCCGACTGATCCTGGGTGCCCGGCCACACAGAATTCCATAACGCGGCCCGGCCGCCGTCGAATGCCGGGCCTGGGCGCCATTCCTCAGGCGACAACTCCGGTTCGTCCATCGGGCCAGGACTGTATTGCCTGCCTATCTCCATGATGTGCCGCAAGCACAGGCCGGCGCGGATCCCTGTCGATCGCCTCATTAACGACTTGTTAACCCTGATTGCTCAGCATTTCCCAGTCGCAAGAACAAATACGCCCGGGGGCCCTCGTCACCAGGAGGAATGCAGCATGGCGCCAGCGACCACCCTCGCGGAGGCCGAGCGCAAGCTCGTCATCGAGACGCTCATCCGTTGCCGCGGCAACCGCACCCACGCCGCCAAGATGCTCGGCATCTCGGTCCGCACGGTGCGCAACCGGATCGCGGAATACAGGAGGATCGGTGTCTGCCTGCCGATCTACCGCGACGTCGTGTGGTCCGACTGGCCGGAAGGGGAATTCTCGCTGGAGGAGGCCGGGATGATGGGCGGGCCGGTGGAGGGGACGGCCTGACGGGCGCGGCCGCGGCCAAGTCGACTTGAACCCCGATCGCATCTCGGCCGCGTCGGTCCAGGCTGCCGCAGTGGCGGCCTGCGACCGACCAGGGCCGTCCGGGGAACCCGCGCCACTTCTTTTCCCCGGACAGCCCTGTGGCGCGAGAGGGAGGAAACCTGAGCCTCACACCGACAGCCAGCGCCGCACCTGGGCCTCGACCATGCCGGAGCGCGGCCCGGCCTCGACCACCTGGCCGCGATCCATCACCGCGTACGTGTCGCACAGGTCGCGGGCCCACTCGAAATACTGCTCGACCAGCACGATCGCCATGTCGCCCTTGCCCCGCAGGTAGTCGATCGCCCGGCCGATATCCTTGATGATCGAGGGCTGGATGCCCTCGGTCGGCTCGTCGAGGACGAGGACGCGGGGGCGGGTCACCAGGGCACGGCCGATGGCGAGCTGCTGCTGTTGGCCGCCCGAGAGGTCGCCGCCGCGCCGGCCCAGCATGTCCTTGAGGACCGGGAAGAGGTCGTAGATCTCGGCTGGCACGTAGCGGTCGGCGCGCTTCAACGGCGCGAAGCCGGTCTCCAGGTTCTCCTTGACGGTCAGCAGCGGGAAGATCTCGCGGCCCTGCGGCACGAAGGCGATGCCCTGGCGGGCGCGGTCGTAGGGGGCGAGGCGGCTGATGTCGCGCCCGTCGAGCTTGACCGCGCCCTTCGACACCGGCTGCTGGCCGACGATGGCGCGCATCAAGGAGGTCTTGCCGACGCCGTTGCGGCCGAGCACCGCGGTCACCTTGCCCGCTTCGGCCTGGAGCGAGACGCCGCGCAGGGCCTGCGCCGCGCCGTAATGGAGATCGATGGTCTCGACGGAGAGCATGTCAGACAAGAATCCTCAGCGGCCGAGATAGACCTCGACCACCCGCGGGTCGGCCGAGACGGAATCGATCGAGCCCTCGGCCAGCACCGCGCCCTCGTGCAGGCAGGTGACGCGGCACTGGAGGGCCCGCACGAAGTGCATGTCGTGCTCGACCACGATCACCGCGTGGTCCCGGGCGATGCGGCGCAGCAGCGTCGCCGTCGCCTCGGTCTCGGCGTCGGTCATGCCGGCGACCGGCTCGTCGACGAGGAGGAGCTTGGGGTCCTGGGCGAGCAGCATGCCGATCTCGAGCCACTGCTTCTGGCCGTGCGAGAGGTCGGCCGCCGGACGCGCCCGGTGGGCGATCAGCCCCACGGTCTCCAGGATGGCGTCGATCTGCGTCCGCTCGACCCGGTTGCGCCAGCCGAACAGCGAGGCGGTCGCGGCGCGCGGGCCCTTCAATGCCAGCAGGATGTTGTCGGCGACGGACTGGCTCTCGAACACCGTCGGCTTCTGGAACTTGCGGCCGATGCCGAGCTCGGCGATCGCCGCCTCGTCCATGCGGGTGAGGTCGTGCACGCCGTCGTAGATCACCTGGCCGGTATCGGGCCGGGTCTTGCCGGTGATGCAATCCATCATCGTGGTCTTGCCGGCGCCGTTCGGACCGATGATCGCCCGCATCTCGCCGGGCATCAGGGTCAGGGACAGGCCGCGCAGGGCCCGGTAGCCGTCGAACGTGACCTTGATGTCGTCGACGTAGAGCAGGGCCTGGGTAAGGCGCTTCTCGTGAACCGGGTCGGAGACGGGCAGGGCGATCGCCGCGCTCATGATCCGCGGCCCTCCTCGGCGAGTGCGGGGGGAATGTCGCCCGGCTTCGGGCCGGGCAGGCGCGCTTTCGCGCGGCGGGAGCCGAGCCGCTCGGTCAGGGTGCCGAGGATGCCCTTGGGCAGGAACAGGGTGATGACGACGAAGAGGGCGCCCAGCGCGAACAGCCAGGCATCCGGCATCGCGCCGGTCAGCAGGGTCTTGGCGTAGTTGACCAGCACCGCGCCGAGCGCCGCGCCGACGAGGGTGCCGCGGCCGCCGACCGCGACCCAGATCACCGCCTCGATCGAGTTGGCGGGGGCGAACTCGGACGGGTTGATGATGCCGACCTGCGGCACGTAGAGGGCGCCGGCGACGCCCGCCATCATGGCGGAGACCGTGAAGGCCAGGACCTTGTAGTGCGCCGTGCGGTAGCCGAGGAAGCGGGTGCGCGATTCCGCGTCGCGGATCGCGATCAGGACCTTGCCGAAGGCCGAGGTCGTCATGAAGCGGGCGACGAGGTAGGCGAGCCCGAGAGCCACGGCCGTCAGGACGAACAGGACCACGCGGGTGCCTTGCGCCTGCACGTTGAAGCCGAGGATGTCCTTGAAGTCGGTGAGCCCGTTATTGCCCCCTAATCCCATGTCGTTGCGGAAGAAGGCGAGCATCAGCGCGAAGGTCATCGCCTGGGTGATGATCGACAGGTAGACGCCGGTCACCCGCGAGCGGAAGGCGAGCCAGCCGAACACGAAGGCGAGGAGGCCGGGCACCAGCAGAACCATCACGGCCGCGACCGGAAAGAGATCGAAGCCGTGCCAGTACCAGGGCAGCGACTTGTAGTTCAGGAACACCATGAAGTCGGGCAGGACGGGATTGCCGTAGACGCCCCGCGGCCCGATCTGGCGCATCAGGTACATGCCCATCGCGTAGCCGCCGAGCGCGAAGAACGCGCCGTGGCCGAGCGAGAGGATGCCGCAATAGCCCCAGACGAGGTCGAGGCTGAGCGCCAGGATCGCGTAGGCGAGGTACTTGCCCATCAGCGAGACGGCGTAGGTCGGCACGTGGAGGCTTGAGCCCGGCGCGGTGAGGAGGTTGAGGGCCGGCACGACGATGCAGGCCGCCGCGATCACCCCGAGGAAGATCCAGCCGGGCTTGTCGATGCGGGAGAGCAGCATGGTCAGGCCTCCACCGCCCGGCCCTTGAGCGCGAACAGGCCGCGCGGCCGCTTCTGGATGAACAGGATGATGAACACGAGGAGCAGGATCTTTCCGAGGACCGCGCCCGCATAGGGCTCGAGGAACTTGTTGGCGACGCCGAGCGTCAGCGCGGCGACCAGCGTGCCCCAGAGATTGCCGACGCCGCCGAAGACCACGACTAGGAACGAGTCGATGATGTAGCCCTGGCCGAGATTGGGCGAGACGTTGTCGATCTGCGACAGCGCCACCCCGGCGACGCCGGCGATGCCCGACCCGAGGCCGAACGTGAAGGCGTCGATCCAGGGCGTGCGGATGCCCATGGCGGCGGCCATGCGGCGGTTCTGGGTGACGGCGCGGGTCTTCAGGCCGAACGAGGTCGCCTTCAGGATCAGGTTGAGGGCGACGAACACCGCCATCGCGAAGACCACGATCCACAGCCGGCCCCAGGTGATCGACAGGCCGAACAGGTCGAAGGCGCCCGACATGTAGGACGGCGCGCCGACCTCGCGGTTGGTCGGCCCGAAGGCCGAGCGCACCGCCTGCTGCAGGATCAGGCTGATGCCCCAGGTGGCCAGCAGCGTCTCGAGCGGCCGTCCGTAGAGGTGGCGGATGACGCTGCGCTCGATCAGGATGCCGACGGCGCCGGCGGTGAGGAAGGCGAGCGGGATCGCGATCGGCAGCGACCAGTCGAACAGGCCGGGGGCCTTCTGGCGGATCAGCTCCTGCACCAGGTAGGTGGTGTAGGCGCCGAGCATCACCATCTCGCCATGGGCCATGTTGATGATGCCCATCACCCCGAAGGTGATGGCAAGGCCGATCGCCGCGAGCAGCAGCACCGAGCCGAGGGAGATTCCGTACCAGGCGTTCTGCACGTTCGCCATCAGGGCCTGACGGGTCTCGATGCCTGAGACGCCGCGGGCGGCGGCGTCGCGCACGCTCTGGGACGCGTCGCCCGACAGGCCGCGCAGGATGGCGAGCGCCTCCGAGTCGCCGCGGGCCTGGATGGTGTCGATGGCCGACAGGCGCTCGATCTCGGGGGCGCCGGATTTCGCCAGCAGTGCCGCGGCGCGGGCCTCCTGGAGGCTGCGCTTCACGCCTGCATCGGTCTCGCGGGCGAGGGCCGCGTCGAGGGCCGGCAGCGCCGCGGCGTCGCGGGCCTTGAACACCGCGTCGGCGGCGATGCGGCGGGTGGCGGGATCGGGCGCCAGCAGGTTCAGGGTGCCGAGCGCCGCGTCGATCGCGCGCCGCACCCGGTTGTTGACCCGCACGGGCTTGAGGCCGTCGGGCGCGATGGCGGCGCCGGTGCGGGCGTCGGCGAGCGTCGCCCCGTCCTTGATCGCCAGCGCCTTGTCGTCCGGGCGGTAGAGCAGGCGGTTGTCCGTGAGCGCCCGGAGCACCGGCCCGGCCTTGGGGTCGCCGCTCGTGGCGAGGCCTGCGATGCCGGCCTCGATGTCGGAATAGCTGTCGCTGGCAAGGCGGGCATAGGCGGCGTCGGGCCCGGCCTGCGCGGCGGCCGGGAGCGACCAGGCGGCGCAGCAGAGCGCGAGGAGAAGGACGAGGCAGCGGCGCATTCAGGCTTGTCCGGGGAAAGGTGCCAACATTCCCCTTCCCCCGTGTGGGAGAGGGGTCAGGGGATCGAAGATCCCGCGTGAGGGTGGAGACGGTGCCGCAGATAAACTGAACCGCTCCGCTGCCAGCACAAATGGTTGAGCTTTACTGCGGAACCGTCGACGCCCTCACGTGCGATCTTCGATCGCCACGGCCCCTCTCCCGCCTGGGAGAGGGGCGATTGTGCTATGCGCTCACGCGCCGCCGCACTTCTTCGTCTTGGTGTTGTAGTTGCCGCAATTGAGCTTGACCCAGTCGGCCTCGAGGTCCTTCGAGCCGTCGAGCTGCTTCGACCAGGCCTCGCCGGGGATCAGGCCGTCGGTCTTCCACACCACGTCGAACTGCCCGTTGTCCTTGATCTCGCCGATGAAGACGGGCTTGGTGATGTGGTGGTTGGCCAGCATTTCCGAGGTGCCGCCGGTCAGGTTGTCTTGCTTGATGCCCGGCAGCGCCGCGATCACCTTGTCGGGATCGGTGGTTCCGGCCTTCTCGACCGCCTTCACCCACATGTTGAAGCCGATATAGTGGGCCTCCATCGGGTCGTTGGTGACGCGCTTCGGGTTCTTGGTGTAGGCGTGCCACTTCTCGATGAACGCCTTGTTCGCCGGCGTGTCGATCGACATGAAGTAGTTCCACGCCGCCAGGTGGCCGAGCAGCGGCTTGGTGTCGATGCCGGCCAGTTCCTCCTCGCCGACCGAGAAGGCGACGACCGGGATGTCGGTCGCCTTGATGCCCTGGTTCGCCAGCTCCTTGTAGAACGGCACGTTGGCGTCGCCGTTGACCGTCGAGACCACCGCGGTCTTCTTGCCGGCCGAGCCGAAGTTCTTGATCGCGGCGACCCGGGTCTGCCAATCGGACTGACCGAACGGGGTGTAGTTGATCGAGATGTCCTCGGGCTTGACGCCCTTGGCCTTCAGGTAGGCCTCGAGGATCTTGTTGGTGGTGCGCGGATAGACGTAGTCCGTGCCCTCGAGCACCCAGCGTTCGACCTTCTCCTCCTTCATCAGGTAGTCGACGGCCGGGATCGCCTGCTGGTTCGGCGCGGCGCCGGTGTAGAACACGTTGCGCTCGCTCTCCTCGCCCTCGTACTGGACGGGGTAGAACAGGATCGAGTTCAGCTCCTTGAACACCGGCAGCACGGACTTGCGCGACACGCTGGTCCAGCAGCCGAACACCGCCGAGACCTTGTCCTTGGCGATCAGCTCGCGCGCCTTCTCGGCGAAGAGCGGCCAGTTCGAGGCCGGATCGACCACCACCGCCTCGAGCTTCTTGCCGAGGATGCCGCCCTTCTTATTCTGCTCCTCGATGAGCATCAGCATGACGTCTTTGAGCGTCGTCTCGGAGATCGCCATCGTGCCCGAGAGCGAGTGCAGGATGCCGACCTTGATGGTCTCCTGCGCCGAGGCGACCGTCGTCGCCAGCGTGCCGAGCGCCAACCCGCCCGCGACCGCGGCGCGCGAGAGCCAACCCTTCCACGTCATGGTGTTCTTCTCCCTGGGCCGATGCGGCCGCCCCCCGTTCCGCAAAGCCCGTGCCAAGGAGGTTTCCGAAAAGGTTCCCGCGGAATCGGGCTCAAATACTGGGCATCGGCGAGCTTCCGGCGCCATTTGCCCGATTTTTGCCGGCGTTGCTGCCCGTCCGGGCGTCATTCTGCCTAAGCCTGCGCCAAGGCTACGCTTGAGATGCGTCTGCCCTAGGTGTTCGTTCCAGCCGGCATCGTCGCCGGCCGGGGAGAGCCGCGGTGATCGAGGACCTGTGGTACAAGAACGCGGTGATCTACTGCCTCTCGGTCGGCTCCTTCATGGATGCCAACGGCGACGGCATCGGCGATTTCGAGGGGCTGGAGCGCCGCCTCGATTATCTCCTCGGCCTCGGCGTCACGGCGATCTGGCTGCACCCGTTCCAGCCCTCGCCCGGGCGCGACCACGGCTACGACGTGGCCGACTATTACGGCGTCGACCCGCGCTACGGCACGCTCGGCGACTTCGTCGCCTTCACGCATGCCGCGAAGCAAAGAGGCATGCGGGTGCTGATCGACCTCGTGGTCAACCACACCTCCGACCAGCATCCCTGGTTCCAGGCCGCCCGGCGGGACCCCGACGCCCGCACCCGCGACTGGTACGTCTGGTCGAAGACCAAGCCGCCGCATGCCGACCAGGGCATGGTCTTTCCGGGCGTGCAGAAGAGCACCTGGAGCTACGACAAGGAAGCGAAGGCCTGGTACTTCCACCGCTTCTACGACTTCCAGCCCGACCTCAACACCGCCAACCCCCACGTCCAGGCCGAGATCCTGAAGATCATGGGGTTCTGGATCCAGCTCGGCGTGTCGGGCTTCCGGATGGACGCGGTGCCGTTCGTGATCGCCGAGAAGGGGCCTGAGGTCTCGGGCGAGCCGCGCGAGCAGTTCGAGCTGCTGCGGCTCTTCCGCGAGTTCCTGCAATGGCGCCAGGGCGACGCGATCATCCTGGCCGAGGCCAACGTGCTGCCGCGCCAGGACCTCGACTATTTCGGCGACGACGCCGACCGCATGCACATGATGTTCAACTTCCAGGTCAACCAGGCTTTGTTCTACGCCTTGGCCTCGGCCGATGCGCGCCCGCTGGTGAAGGCGCTGCAGAAGACCTGGAACCGGCCGCCTTCGAGCCAGTGGGCGATCTTCCTGCGCAACCACGACGAGCTGGATCTCGGCCGCCTGACCGAGAAGCAGCGCCAGACAGTGTTCCAGGCCTTCGGGCCCGAGCCCGAGATGCAGCTCTACGACCGCGGCATCCGCCGGCGCCTCGCGCCCATGCTCGGCGGCGACCGGCGCCGGATCGAGCTCGCCTACAGCCTGATGTTCACCCTGCCGGGCACGCCGGTCCTGCGCTACGGCGACGAGATCGGCATGGGCGACGACCTCTCGCTGCCGGAGCGCGACTGCGCCCGCACGCCGATGCAGTGGTCGCACGAGCCCCATGGCGGCTTCACGCTGAACGACAGCCCGGACTCGCCGCCGATCCACGAGGGCGCTTACGCCTTTTCCCACGTCAACGCGGCGGCGCAGCGCTGCGCGCCGGAATCGCTCCTCAACTGGATGGAGCGGGTCATCCGCATGCGCAAGGAGGTGCCGGAGATCGGCTGGGGCGACTTCACCGCCCTCGAGACCGGCGACGCGAGCGTGCTCGCCCTGCGGTACGACTGGCGCAACAATTCGGTCCTCTGCCTCCACAACCTCGCGGCCGAGCCGAAGGAGGTCACCTTCGCCACCGGCCTCGACGGCGACGGCCGCAACCTGATCGACCTCCTCACCGGCCAGCGCAGCCTCGCCAATGACAACGGGAGCCACTGCGTGCTGATGGAGGGCTACGGCTATCGCTGGTACCGGGTCGGAGGTCTCGATTACCTGCTGCGGCGGAGCGAGATCTGAGGGCGCGCCTCGGCGCGTCGACAGGCCGGGGCCGGGGCCGGGGCCGGGGCCGGGGCCGGATGGTCGAGGCGCCGGTCAGGCGGTTGGCTGTCGGTGCAACGGACGGGCGCTCCTTCGCCGCCCATCCCCTCCGTCACCGCGCGAGGGCGTCGAACCACGCCTTCCACTGGGGCAACGACCGGGCGAAGGTGCCGCGATGGGTCGTGTCGCCGGTCGAGACCGCCTCGACCTGCGTGTTGCCGATCGCCCGCTGGTAGGTCGCTGCCAGCTGTCCCAGGCCGGGGGTGATCGCCTCGTCGGTCTCACCGTAGAAGTTGCGCACCGGGGTGCGGATCACCCAGCGATAGGCCTGCGTCTGCGCCACCAGGCGGCCATAGGCGGAGGCGGCGAAAAAGTGCGGATCGAAATAGTCGGGCCGGATCAGGGCGTGCAGGTCGGTCGGAATCCGGGCGAGGTCCGTGGCCGTCCGCTCGTAGGCGGCCTTGGCGAGGTCGTAGACGTCGTCCTTGATGACCGAGCGGGCGAGGCCCGGGACGCCGTAATAGTTCTCGAAGGCGAAGGCCGAGAGGATGAACAGGCTGTTCACCCAGGCCGCGTCGATCTTGCGCGGGAAGTTCAGGTAGCCGTTGAGCGGCACGAAGACGTCCACCGGCGCGCTCGCGGTGGCCGCCGCGGCGACCGGGATCCCGGTCGCCTCGAGCCGCTCCAGCATCGCCATCGTGACGAAGCCGCCCTGCGACCAGCCGGCCAGGAAAAGCCCGGTCGGGCGCCGCTTCAGGTCGGCGAGCACCGCCTTGCCTGCCGTCAGCATGTCCACCGTGGCCTGCTGATGGCTGGCCTTGACCATGTAGCCCTCTGGCTCGGTGGAGGTGCCGAGGCCGAAATAGTCGGCGCCGATCAAGGCGTAGCCCTGGCCGGCGAACTGGGCGATCATCGCTTGCGTCTCGTGCGACTGTTCGGGGAAGGAGGGCACGTCCTCTTTCCCGTAGACGGTGCCGTGCTGGTAGGAGACCAGCGGCAGGGCGGCCGCGGCGTTGTCGGGCAGGGCGATCAGGCCGCTCGCCACCGTGGGCCTGTTGCCCCGCTCCGGGATCACCGACGGATAGGTCACCCGATAGAGGCGGACCGCGTTGCGGGCGGGGCTGTAGCTTACGGGGAGGCCGCTGAAACCCGGCATCTCCGTGACGAGGATGCGATTCAGGCGGTCGATGTCCCAGCGCGCGAGGAACTCGTATCGGATGCCGGTCGCGACCTCGACGGGCTTCGTTTCCTCCGCCGCGACCTTCCTCTCCCAGAGGATTGTCAGTCCGAGGAAGGCAGCGAGGACCGCAACCATACGATGGAGTTTTGGCATCATTGTTTCCTGCGCAGGCAAGATCGCATCTGACGAGCGGCAGCCGGAGAATGCACCGCTTCCCTTAAGAAAGGCGTAGTAAGGGCGGTCCGTGGCCGGGATCCGAAGCGGGGATCGCCCGTCGGCCCCCCTTCCGCCGTCGGCGGCCGAAGGACGCCGGCGGACCGATTGCCGCCCGCCGCCTTGCGTTCCGGCGCCTGCGGGATTATCTAGCTTCGTAACAGTTCTGTTCGTGGCCGGTGAGGCTGCGGTGCGGGAGTGGGTCCCCCCGGGGCCCGCTCTTTTTTATTGCCGCAAGCCTCCCCGGGCGCGAGCCGAACGCCAAATTGCCTCCCCTCCAAGGGCCCCTCTCGCGGGGACCGCGCCGCGGCACAGACACCCATGACCGACGCCCCAGACCAACACCCGGCCGAGAAGCGCCTCATCACCGAGACCGGCATTGCCGCTCGCGTGGCGCAGATCATCGAGCCCGCGATCGAGGGCCTCGGCTTCCGCCTCGTGCGGGTGAAGGTCTCGAGCCAGAACGGCTGCACGGTGCAGATCATGGCCGAGCGGCCGGACGGCACCATGTCGGTCGACGAGTGCGAGACCGTCAGCCGCACGATCTCGCCGATCCTCGACGTCGACGACCCGATCGGCGGCGCCTACTACCTCGAGATCTCCTCGCCGGGGATCGACCGGCCGCTGGTGCGCGCGGGCGACTTCGCCCGCTGGGCCGGCTACGAGGCCAAGGTCGAGCTGGCGACGCCGCTGGACGGCCGCAAGCGCTTCCGCGGCATCATCCGGGCGCCGGAGGGCGAGACGGTCCGCATCGACCTGCCCGACGCCAAGGAGGGCCTGCCGTCCTCCTACGACTTGGCCCTACGCGACATCGGCGAGGCCCACCTCGTCCTCACCGACGCACTGGTGCGCGAATCCCTGAGGCGCGGCTCGGCCCCACCGCAGGACGACGAGGAGGATGACGAGGACGACGGCGCGAGCCCGTCCGTCACCCGCTGAACGCCCCAGACCCGTAACGAACGAGACAACCAGGAAGGACTGAACCGATGGCCGTCGTCAGCGCCAACAGGCTCGAACTCCTCCAGATCGCCGAGGCGGTCGCCCGCGAGAAGGTGATCGACCGCGCCATCGTGATCGGCGCCATGGAAGAGGCGATCGCCAAGGCCGCCCGCTCGCGCTACGGCGCCGAGACCGACGTGCATGCGGAGATCGATCCCCGCACCGGGGCCCTGCGCCTGTCGCGCCACCTCCTGGTGGTGGACGAGGTCGAGAATGACGCCCGCGAGATCGACCTCCCCTCGGCCCGCCGCCACAACCCGGCCGCCCAGGTCGGCGACGTGATCTCCGACACGCTGCCCCCCTTCGATTTCGGCCGCGTCGCCGCCCAGTCGGCCAAGCAGGTGATCGTCCAGAAGGTCCGCGACGCCGAGCGCGACCGCCAGTACGACGAGTACAAGGACCGCATCGGCGAGGTCGTCAACGGCCTGGTCAAGCGCGTCGAGTACGGCAACGTCATCGTCGATCTCGGCCGCGGCGAGGGCATCGTGCGCCGCGACGAGTCGATCCCGCGCGAGACCTTCCGCCCCGGCGACCGCATCCGCGCCTACCTGTTCGACGTCCGCCGCGAGGTGCGCGGACCGCAGATCTTCCTCTCGCGCTCGCACCCGCAATTCATGGCCAAGCTCTTCGGCCAGGAAGTGCCGGAGATCTACGACGGCATCGTCGAGGTGAAGGCGGTCGCCCGCGATCCGGGCTCGCGCGCCAAGATCGCGGTGATCTCGCGCGATTCCTCGATCGACCCGGTCGGCGCCTGCGTGGGCATGCGCGGCTCCCGCGTCCAGGCGGTGGTCGGCGAGCTGCAGGGCGAGAAGATCGACATCATCCCGTGGTCGCAGGACCAGGCGACCTTCATCGTCAACGCGCTGCAGCCGGCCGAGGTGGTCAAGGTGGTGCTCGACGAGGAGGCCGACCGCATCGAGGTGGTGGTGCCCGACGACCAGCTGTCGCTCGCCATCGGCCGGCGCGGCCAGAACGTGCGGCTCGCCTCCCAGCTCACCGGCTGGGACATCGACATCCTGACCGAGGCCGAGGAATCGGAGCGCCGGCAGAAGGAGTTCGTCGAGCGCACCAACACCTTCATGCAGGCCCTCGACGTCGACGAGACCGTGGGCCAGCTCCTCGCCGCGGAAGGCTTCCGCTCGGTCGAGGAGATCGCCTATGTCGAGCCGGCGGAGCTCGCCAACATCCAGGGCCTCGACGAGGAGACCGGTGCCGAGATCCAGGCCCGCGCCCTCGACTACCTCAACCGCATCGAGGCCGAGAACGACGCCCGCCGCATCGAGCTGGGCGTCGCCGACGAGCTGCGCGAGATCGACGGCATCACCACCCCGATGATGGTGGCGCTGGGCGAGAACGACGTGAAGACCGTCGAGGACCTCGCCGGCTGCGCCACCGACGACCTCGTCGGCTACACCGAAGGCCGCGGCCCCGAGGCGGTGCGCCATGCCGGCTACCTCGACGGGTTCGAGCTCTCCCGCGCCGAGGCCGAGGCGATGATCATGGCCGCCCGCGTCCATGCCGGCTGGGTCGAGGCGCCCCCGCCCGAGGAGGCGCCGGAGGGTGACGAGGCCGAGGGCGAGGAAGGCGAGCATGCCGAGGGCGAGCCGTCGCACGAGGGCGAGGAGCACGAGACCGTGCCGGTCGAGGAGGGCGCCGCCGCGACCGCCGAGGGCCAGCCGACCTGAGGCCGACGGAAAGCCGGATGAGCACGACCATGCAGGATGAGCCCCAGGATGCGGACCCGCTGCCGCCGGACGTCCTCGACGCCGGCGCCGGGCGCGGCCGCGCCCATGCGGAGCGCACCTGCCTGGTCACGCGCGAGGCGGGCAGCCCCGAGCGGATGATCCGCTTCGCGCTGGGTCCCGACAACCAGGTGGTGCCGGACCTGCGCGCCCGGCTCCCCGGCCGCGGCGCCTGGGTCACGGCGACCCGGGCGGCGGTGCAGGAGGCGGTGAGGAAGCGCCTGTTCCAGCGCGCCTTCCGGCAGAAGGACGCCCATGTGGCGCCCGATCTCGCCGATGTGATCGAGGCGGGGTTGCGCGAGGACCTGCGGCAGGGTTTCTCGCTCGCCAACAAGGCCGGCTGCGTCGTCACCGGCTTCACCAAGGTGGAGAGCGCAGTGGACAGCCCGACCGGGGTCAAGGCCCTGGTCCATGCCAGCGACGCGAGCCCGGATGGGCGCCGCAAGCTCGCCCAGGCATTGCGAAGGCGCTACGGCGATGCCATATCGAGGATCCCGGTGATCGACGACCTGTCCGGTGAAGAATTGGACATGGCCTTGGGCCGGGATCATGTGATACACGCTGCCCTCGTCGCGGGAGCCGGCACTGCCGGCTTGCTCGCGCGTTGGCGTCGGCTCCACGTCTTCCGCGGCGGGACGGCGACGTCGGGAAGCGCCGGAACGGAGCCGACAGGCTCCGACGCGGCGCTCCCGGACGCTGTCCAGGATGGTGGACCATCGCTGCGGACCGGCCCCCCGGAGGCCGGTGGTTGAACGAATCGAATGGGATCGGCCCGGTTGGCGGGTGCGCTCCCGGGAACACGATGGGAGGCGGCCACCGGGAGGCCGGGTCCCGGGACGGACGAGAACCCCCAGGGTCTGAACTGAATGAGTGAGACGAAAAATCCGGGCGACAAGACGTTGCATACCGGTCCCTCCAAGACGCTTTCGATGAAGCGTCCGATCGAGCAGGGCACGGTGCGCCAGAGCTTCTCCCATGGCCGCTCGAAGTCGGTCGTGGTCGAGACGGTGAAACGTCGCCCCGGCGGCGCGCCGGCCCCGGCTGCGCCGAAGGAATCCGCGCCGAGCCAGGCGCGCTCCGCTCCCCAGGGGCAGGGCGGCCGCCCAGGCGCAGCGCGCCAGGATCGCCCGGGCGCCGCGCGCTCCGGCGTGGTGCTGCGCACCCTGAGCGATCAGGAGCAGAGCGCCCGCATGGCCGCCCTCGTCGACGCCAAGCGTCGCGAGGAGGAGGAGCGCCGCCGCGCCGCCGAGGAGGCGCAGCGCCGCGCCGAGCGCGAGGCTGCCGAGGTCCGCGAGCGCGAGGCCGCCGAGGCCCGCAAGCGCGAGGAAGAGGAGCGTCGCCGCCAGGAGGACGCGCGCAAGCGCCGTGCCGCCGAGGAGGCCGAGCGCCGCGCCCAGGAGGATGCGGCGGCCCGCGCGGCGCCCGCTCCGGCCGCCCCCGAGGCGCCGGCGGCTGCTCCGGTCGCGGCGGCTCCTGCCGCCCCGCGCCCGGCGACCCCGGCCGCTGCCCGCCCGGCCGCTCCGGCCGGTGCCCGTCCTGCCGCCGCGGGCGCTCGTCCCGCCGCCGCAGGGGCCCGCCCCGCGGCTGCCGGTGCCCGTCCGGGCGCCCCGACCGGTGCACGGCCGGCGGCTCCCGCCGGCACCCGTCCGGCGACCCCGAGCGCCGGGATCACCCGTCCGAGCGCGCCGGCCGAGCCGCGCCGCACGCTGACGGCCGATGCCCGCAAGCCACGCGACCTGAACTTCATGGCCCGCCCGGCGCCGAAGCCGGAGCCCGAACCCGCCAAGCCCGAGCAGCCGACGGCCGCCAAGGCTGCGACGGCGGCCAAGCCCGCGACGGGCGCCGCCGCGACGGCGCGTCCCGCCACCGGCCGTCCGGCCGCGGCGGAGGAGGAGGCCGAGACCAAGCGGGTCATCCGCCGTCCCGGCATGCCGCTCAAGGTCATCACCCCGCCCAAGACGCCGAAATCCCCCGGCGGCGACCGCAACCGCGGCCGCCTGACCATCGCGACGGCGACCTCGGGCGAGGACGAGCGCACGCGGTCTCTGGCCTCGTTCCGCCGCCGCAACCAGCGCCTGACCGGCCACCGCCAGGTGGAGCAGAAGGAGAAGCTGGCCCGCGAGGTGGTCATCCCGGAGACGATCACCATACAGGAGCTCGCCAACCGGATGAGCGAGCGGGCGGTCGACGTCATCCGCATGCTGATGAAGCAGGGCCAGATCCACAAGATCACCGACGTGATCGACTCGGATTCGGCCCAGCTCATCGCCGAGGAACTCGGCCACACCGTGCGCCGCGTCGCGGAGTCGGACGTCGAGGAGGGCCTGTTCGACGAGCCCGATACCGACGAGGACACCCAGCCGCGCCCGCCGGTCGTGACCATCATGGGCCACGTCGACCACGGCAAGACCTCGCTGCTCGACGCGATCCGCAACGCCAACGTCGTCTCTGGCGAGGCGGGCGGCATCACGCAGCATATCGGCGCCTACCAGGTGACCTCGCCGTCCGGCGGCAAGATCACCTTCATCGACACTCCCGGCCACGCCGCCTTCACCTCCATGCGCGCCCGCGGCGCCAAGGTGACGGACATCGTGGTGCTGGTGGTGGCGGCCGATGACGGCGTCATGCCGCAGACGATCGAGGCGATCGCCCACGCCAAGGCGGCCGAGGTGCCGCTGATCGTGGCGATCAACAAGATCGACAAGCCCGACGCGAACCCGCAGCGGGTCCGCACCGAGCTGCTGCAGCACGACATCCAGGTCGAGTCGATGGGCGGCGAGACCCTCGAGTTCGAGGTCTCGGCCAAGACCAAGGAAGGCCTCGACGAGCTGCTGGAGGGCCTCGCCCTCCAGGCCGAGATCCTGGACCTGCGCGCCAATTCGGAGCGCTCGGCCGAGGGCACCGTGATCGAGGCCAAGCTCGACCGCGGCCGCGGCCCGGTGGCGACGGTGCTCGTCGAGCGCGGCACTCTGCATACCGGCGACATCATCGTGGCGGGCGCCGAGTGGGGCCGCGTGCGCGCCCTCGTCGACGATACCGGCCGCAACACCAAGGAGGCGGGTCCGTCGGTCCCCGTCGAGGTTCTGGGCTTCAACGGCACGCCGGAGGCGGGCGACCGCGTCGCGGTGGTCGAGAACGAGGCCCGGGCCCGCGAGGTCACCGAGTACCGTGCCCGCGTGAAGCGCGAGCGCGCGGCGGCCGCCGGCACCGGTGCCGGCCGGACGCTGATGGACATGATGCGCGACCTCAAGGAGGGCGCCGGCCGCAAGGAGTTCCCGCTCGTCATCAAGGGCGACGTGCAGGGCTCGGTCGAGGCCATCGCCGGCTCGCTCGAGAAGCTCGGCAACGACGAGGTGGCGGCCCGCATCCTGCACACGGGTGTCGGCGGCATTACCGAGTCGGACATCACCCTGGCCCAGGCCTCGGGTGCGGTCGTGGTCGGCTTCAACGTCCGCGCCCACAAGGAGGCCCGCGAGGCCGCCGAGCGGGCGGGCGTCGAGATCCGCTACTACAACATCATCTACGACCTCGTGGATGACGTGAAGGCGGCGATGTCGGGCCTGCTCCCGCCGACGCTCCGCGAGGAGCGCCTGGGCGAGGCGCGCATCCTCGAGATCTTCAACGTCTCGAAGGTGGGCAAGATCGCCGGTTGCCGGGTCGAGGACGGTCGCGTCGAGCGCGGCGCCCATGTCCGCCTCATCCGCGACAACGTGGTGGTGCACGAGGGCAAGCTCTCGCAGCTCAAGCGCTTCAAGGACGACGCCAAGGAAGTGGCGGCGGGTCAGGAATGCGGCATGGCCTTCGAGAACTACCAGGACATGCGTCCGCGCGACGTGATCGAGTGCTACATCGTGCACGAAGAGCGTCGCACGCTCTGACGCGAACTCCGCTGCCATCGGCCGTCCGCCGTCATGGCGGCGGTCACTCAGGATACCGCGAGCCCGGGACGCCAGCGTCCCGGGCTCGTCGGTTCATAAGATGACAGCCGCGAGGGCCCTTACGGCCAGTTGGCCGCCCCGCGGCCCGGTCCGAGCCCGGAGAGACGATCGTGCGTAAACCCCAGGAATCCGCAGGCCCCTCGCAGCGCCAGCAGCGCGTGGCCGAACTCGTGCGGCACGCCCTCGCCGAGGTGCTGAGCCGCGGCGACATCCAGGACCCGGTACTGAGCCAGCACGTGATCACCGTGCCGGAGGTCCGGATGTCGCCGGACCTCAAGCTCGCCACCGCCTACGTCATGCCGCTCGGCGGCCAGGACGAGCGCCCGGTGATCGAGGCGCTGGAGCGCAACAAGAAGGTGCTGCGCCAGGAGGTGGCCCGCCGGGTGACGCTGAAATTCGCCCCCGACCTGCGCTTCCGCCGCGACGAGACCTTCGACGAGGCGGCGCGCATCGACGCGCTCCTACGCAGCGACAAGGTCCAGCGCGACCTCGGGTCCGAGGAGCCGGACACCGAGGAGTGAGATCCGCCCGGCGCGCCGAACCCGCGCCCGGCTCAAAGACTTGACACCCTACAGGATCGGCAAGGACCAACGCGGGCGGCACGTCCCGCGGCGACCGCCGTTCGAGAACGGACACAGGATGACGATGCACGAGGATCAGCCCGCAGAGCCCGCGCCGCAGGCGACCCGCCCTGCGCGTGACGGCGCCCCCCGGCAGGATCGGCCCCGCGGCCGCGGCCGCCCGCCGGGCGACCGGCCCAAGCGCCGCGAGATCAGCGGCTGGGTGATCCTCGACAAGGGCGTCGGCATGACCTCGACCCACGCGGTCGCGGCGGTCAAGCGCGCCCTCAACGCCAAGAAGGCCGGCCACGCCGGCACCCTCGACCCGCTCGCCTCCGGCATCCTGCCGATCGCGCTGGGCGAGGCGACCAAGACCGTTCCCTTCGTGATGGACGGGCGCAAGGCCTACGTCTTCTCGGTCACCTGGGGCGTCGAGACGGACACCGACGACGCGGAAGGGCGTCCGGTCGCGACCTCCGACGACCGCCCGACCCAGGAGCAGGTCGAGGCGATGCTGCCGCGCTTCGTCGGCGCGATCGAGCAGGTGCCGCCGCGCTACTCGGCGATCAAGATCCAGGGCGAGCGCGCCTACGACCTCGCCCGCGACGGCGAGGTGGTGGAACTCGTCGCCCGCCCGGTGCAGATCGACCGTCTGGCGATCGTCGCCCACACCCCTGAGCGTACCGTGATCGAGGCCGAGTGCGGCAAGGGCACCTATGTGCGCGCCATCGCCCGCGACCTCGGCCGGGCGCTCGGCTGCTACGGCCACGTCTCGGCCCTGCGCCGCACCCGCGTCGGCCCCTTCGCCGAGGACCAGTCCTGCACCATCGGGGCGCTCGAAGCCGCCGAGGCCGAGGCCAACGCCGCTCTGCTCCGCCCGGTCGAGACGGCGCTCGACGCCGTGCCGCACGTGCCGGTCTCCCGCGACATGGCGATGCGGTTGATGCGCGGCCAGCCGGTGATCCTGCGCGGCCGCGACGCACCGACAGAGGGCAAGGCCTACGCGACCTGCGGCGGCGTGCTCGTGGCGGTCGGCGACGTCGAGCGGGGCGAGCTGGTGCCGCACCGGGTGTTCCATCTCGGCGGCACCGCCCCGCGCAACGGCTGAACCAGGAGGGCAGAGGGCGATGACCGACGGGCCGATGGCGGGCGGACTTATGGCCGATCCGCGGGTGCTGTGGAGCGAGGACGTCCTGCGCTACCGCGACACCGACGCCAACGGCCACGTCAACAACGCGGTCTTCGCCGCCTTCTGCGAGAGCGGCCGGGTGCAGTTTTTCGCCAGTCACCTGACCCCGCTGCTCACCTCCGACACCTTCTTCGTCATCGCCCGCTTCGTCATCGATTACCGGGCCGAGCTGCACTATCCGGGCCGGATCCGCACCGCGACCTGGCTCGCCCGGGCGGGACGCACCTCGCTCGGTTTCCGCCACCGCATCCTCACCGGCGACACGGTGGCGGGCGAGGCGGAATCGGTCTGCGTGCTGCTGTCGAAGGAGACGCGGCGGCCGGTGGCGCTCGGGGCGGCCGGCGCGGTGGCGGAGCGGCTGGTCGTCGAGGCGGGCTGAAGACCCCGCGGGGCGCGCGTAAGGGAGGCGTGGACGCCGGCCCCGCCGCACCGTAATCCCTCCCACGGCAGGCCGCTGCGACGGCCGCGACCGCCAGGATGGTGCGTGCCGTGCAGCTGCGGGCCCTGATCTACTTCAACGAGCTCGCCCGGCACGGGTCGATGCGGCGGGCGGCGGAGAAGCTCGGCATCGCGCCGACCGCGATCAGCCGGCAGATCGAGAACCTCGAATACCATTTCGGCGCGCCGCTGGTGGAGCGCGACCCGACCGGGATCCGGCTCACCGCCGCCGGCGAGCTTTTGGCCGCCCGCTCGGCCCGCTCCTTGCGCGAGCTCGACCACGTCCGCACCCTGATCGACGACCTCAAGGGCCTGCGGGCCGGGCGGGTCACGGTCTATGCCAGCGGGGCGGCGGCCTCCGGCCTGCTGGTGCCGGCGCTGGCGGAGTTTTCCGCGAGCTACCCGGATATCCGCTTCGAGGTCGTGGTGGCGAGCGTCGGGCGCACGGTGCAGGCGCTCGCCGACGGGGAGGCGGACCTCGCCGTCACCCTGTTCACGCCGCCGCGGACCGAGACCTTCGTGCGCTGCCGCGTGCCGGTCGACCACGCCGCCGTGATGGCGCCCGGTCATCCCCTCGCCGACCGCCTGCAGGTCGGCCCGCGCGACCTCCTGGCCCATCCGGTGGCGGTGCCGGATGCGGCCTTCGGGGTGCGCCAGGCCCTCGACGCGCAGATGCGGGAGGCGGGCCTGCCCTCCCTCGATCCGGTCTTCACCACCAGCGCCCTCGAGATCCAGCTCGAGCTCGCCCGAAGCGGCCGGGCCGTTCTGGTCCTGCCGCCCTTCACCGTGCGCCGCGACGAGGCGGCGGGAACGCTGGTGGCACGGCCCTTCCGGGAGCTGCGCATCCGCACCCATCTCGACCTGTCGCACCTGAAGGACCGGCCGCTCTCCTTCGCGGCCGCCAAGCTGGTGGCGGTTCTGGAGCAGCACATGCCGGATTTTCGGGCAGAGGCCGAGGTGTAGCGGTTTCGGCTACGGGGTGCGCACCAGATCGCTGTTGCGGCCACACCGAAAATCCTGATCTCCTAGCGGAACCAACAAGGCCGCGCGGGAGAGGCGGCCGCTCCCAACGCCGATCGAGGGGTTCCATGGTCTCACGCACGCGTTCATCCCGTCGTTGCCTGCTGACGGGCGCCCTTCTCGCGGCGCTCGCGCTGCCGGGATTCGCCGGTGATGCCCTGGCCGCCCCGCGCACCGACCTCGTCCTCGGCATGCCGGTGGAGCCTCCGGGCCTCGACCCGACCAGCGCCGCGCCGACGGTGATCGGCCAGGTGGTGTGGCAGAACGTGTTCGAGGGCCTGACCCGGGTCGACCGCGACGGCAAGGTGCAGCCGCAGCTGGCGAAGAGCTGGACCGTCTCGCCCGACGGCCTGACCTACACCTTCGCGCTCCAGACCGGGGTGACGTTCCACAACGGCGAAGCGTTCAACGCCGAGACGGCGAAGTTCGCCCTCGATGCGATCCGGGCACCGGGCTCGGTCAACCCGCAGAAGGCGCTCTACGCTGTCATCGCCGACGTCAAGGCGCCGGACCCCGCCACCCTGGTCCTGACCCTCTCGAAGCCCTCCGGCAATCTGCTGTTCTGGCTCGGCCTGCCGGCGGCGGTGATGGTCGAGCCGAAGTCGCGCGACGGGCTGAAAAGCAATCCGGTCGGGACCGGACCGTTCCGCTTCGCCACCTGGCGCAAGGGCGACCGGGTCGAGCTGACCCGCAGCCCCGACCATTGGGACGCGGCCCGCAAGGTCCATCTCGACAAGGTGACGTTCCGCTTCATCGGCGATCCGCAAGCCGCCGCCGCGGCGCTCCGCGCCGGCGACGTCGACGCCTTCCCGCTGCTGCCGGCGCCCGAACTCTACGCCGCCTTCCAGAAGGACAAGGCGTTCACGGCGGAGCCGGGCCTGACCGAGATGAAGGTCGTGGCCGGCATGAACAATGCGGGCAAGCCCTTCGCCGACAAGCGCGTGCGCCAGGCGCTGATGATGGCGGTCGACCGCAAGCTCCTGATCGAGGGCGCCTATTCGGGCTACGGCGCGCCGATCGGCAGCCATTACACGCCCAACGACCCGGGCTACAGGGACCTGACGGGGGTCTACGCCTACGACCCGGCGAAGGCGAAGGCGCTCCTGGCGGAAGCCGGCTACGCCAAGGGCCTGACCTTCACCTTCAAGTCGCCGCAGATGGCCTACGCCACCCGCACCGCCGAGATCCTGCAGGCGATGTTCGCCGAGGTCGGCGTCACGATGACTATCGTGCCGACCGAGTTCCCGGCGAAGTGGGTGCAGGAGGTGATGCGCGACCGCAGCTTCGACATGACGGTCATCGCCCATGCCGAGCCGCTGGACATCGCCATCTACTCCAACGACCCGTATTATTTCGGCTACAAGAACCCGGCCTTCAACACGGTGGTGACGCAGGCCGCGCAGGCGACCGACGAGGCGACGCGGCTCAAGCTCTACGGCGACGCGCAACAGATCCTCGCCGACGACGTGCCGGCCCTGTTCCTGTTCGTGCTGCCGAAGCTCAGCGTGTGGAAAGCGAAGCTCACGGGGTTCTGGAAGAACGAGCCGGTGCCCTCGAACGACCTGACGGACGTGCGCTGGACGGAGTGAGGCGGGCAACTCCCCTCTCCCGTATGGGAGAGGGGTCGGGGGATCGAAGATCCCGCGTGAGGGTGGCACGCTTCAGCGTGAAACGCTGAGCGTCCCGCGGCCAGCTCGAATAAAGTACAGCGTAGTAAAAAACAGATTTTCCGATGCTGAGACCCACCCCATGCTGAGGCACCTCGCCCGCCGCGCCGCCGGCTTCGCCGTCACCTTCCTGCTGATCTCGGTCCTGGTCTTCGGCATGATGGAGATCGTGCCGGGCGATCCGGCCTCTGCGATGCTCGGCACCTCGGCGACCCCCGAGACCCTGGCGGCCCTGCGCGCCCAGATGGGGCTCGATGCGCCGGCGGTGATCCGCTACCTGCGCTGGCTCGGCGGGCTCGCGACCGGCGATATGGGCGTGTCCTACACCTACGGCGTGCCGGTGGGCGCGCTGATCCGGGAGCGGCTGGCGGTCACGCTGCCGCTCACCGGGCTCGCGGTGCTGCTCGCCGTCGGCATCGCCCTGCCGCTCGGCGTCACCGCGGCGTCGCGGCCCGGCGGCGTGGCGGACGGCGCCGCCACTCTCTACGCGCAGGCCGGCATCGCGGTGCCGAACTTCTGGATCGGGCTCCTGCTCATCATGGTCGTGGCGCTCGGCCTCGGCTGGCTGCCGGCCGGCGGCTTTCCGGGCTGGGGCGAGCCGGTCTCGGGCTTACGGGCGCTGCTCCTGCCGGCGCTGGCGCTCGCCATCCCGCAATCGGCGGTGCTGACCCGGGTGACGCGGGCTTCGGTGGTCGAGGTGATGAACGAGGATTTCGTCCGCACCGCCCGGGCCAAGGGCGCCTCGGTCTCCCGCGCTTTGTGGCGCCACGCGGTGCCGAACGCGCTGGTGCCGGTCATCACCATGCTGGGCTTGCAGATCTCGTTCCTGATCGGCGGCGCGGTGCTGGTCGAGAACGTGTTCACCCTGCCCGGCATGGGCCGGCTCGCCTGGCAGGCCCTGGCGCAGCGCGACCTGATCGTGATCCAGAACGCCGTGATGGTGTTCGCCACCATCGTCATCGTCGTCAATCTCGGGGTCGACCTGCTCTACACCGTCGTCGATCCCCGCTTGAGGAAGCGCGCATGACCGCCCTCGCGTTGAAGCTCCGGCGCGGCTGGCGCCCCGGCAGCGCCGCGCTCCTCGTCGGAGGCGTCCTGACGGCCCTGCTCGTCGGGATCGCGCTCACCTCCCTGGTCTGGACCCCCGAGGACCCGACCCGGATGCGCATCCTCCAGAAGCTGCGCGGCCCGCTGGTCTCGGGCTGGCTCGGCACCGACCATCTCGGGCGCGACGTCGCCTCGATGCTGATGCGCGGCGCCTTCAACTCGCTCACCACCGCCTTCGCGGCGGTCGCGGTCGGCGCGGTGCTCGGCACGCTGGCCGGCGTCGCCGCCGCGGCGCGGGCCGGTTTCGACGCCGTGCTGATGCGGATCTGCGACGCGCTGTTCGCCCTGCCGCCGATCCTGTCGGCGATCATGCTCGGCGCGCTGCTCGGCCCCGGCGCCACGACCGCCATCATCGCCATCGGGGTGTTCATGATCCCGGTCTTCGCCCGGGTCACCCGCGGCGCGGCGATGCAGATCTGGGCGCGCGAGTACATCATGGCCGCCCGCATGGCCGGCAAGGGCAATGTGCGGATCACCCTGGAGCACGTCCTGCCGAATATCGCCGGGCAGATTATCGTCCAGGTCACGATCCAGCTCGCCATGGCGATCCTGACCGAGGCGGGCCTGAGCTTCCTCGGCCTCGGACTGCCGCCGCCGGCCCCGACCTGGGGGCGGATGCTCGCCGAGTCGCAGACCTACCTGCTCCAGGCGCCCCATCTGGCCCTCGCCCCCGGCCTCGCCATCGCGGCGGCGGTGCTCGGCCTCAACCTCCTGGGGGACGGCCTCGCCGCCCGCCTCGACCCGCGCCGCCGGCAGGCCTCCTGATGCTCGCGATCCGCAACCTCTCCATCGCTTTCCCGGGACCGAACGGTCCGGTCCGCGTCGTCGACGACGTCTCGGTCGCGGTCGGCCGCGGCGAGAGCCTCGGCATCGTCGGCGAATCGGGCTCCGGCAAATCGATGCTGTCGCTCGCGACCATCGGCCTGTTGCCGAAGAGCGCCCGCGCCTCCGGCGAGATCCTGCTCGAGGGCCGCGACATCCTGCGGATGGGCGAGCGCGAGCTGTGCTCCTTACGCGGCCGGCGCATCGGCATGATCTTCCAGGAGCCGATGACCGCGCTCAACCCCGCCATGACCGCCGGCCAGCAGATCGCCGAAGGCATCCGCCTGCATCGCGAGGTCGGCAGGCCTGAGGCGCGGGCGGAGGCGCTGCGCCTGCTGGAGCGGGTGCGGATCCCCGATCCGGCGCGGCGCATCGACAGCTACCCGCACGAGATGTCCGGCGGCCAGCGCCAGCGCGTCGGCATCGCCATCGCGCTGGCGCTCAAGCCCGACCTCTTAATCGCCGACGAGCCGACCACGGCCCTCGACGTGACGGTGCAGAAGGAGATCCTCGACATCCTCGACGAGCTGGTGGCCGATCTCGGCCTCTCCCTGATCCTCATCAGCCACGACCTCGGGGTGATCGCCCGCAGCACCGACCGGACCCTGGTGATGTGCCGCGGCCGGGCGGTGGAGGAGGGGCCGACCGAGGCGGTCCTGCGCCATCCCACGGCGCAGTATACGCGCGACCTGATCGCCGCCCTGCCGCGCCGGGCCCGGGCGGGTCTGGATGAGGCACCGCGCCTCGCCGCGGGAGGCGCCCGGTGACCGCGCTCCTCTCGATCGAGAACCTGACCCGCGACTACGCCCTGCGGGGCAAGGGCGGCGCCACGCGCCATCTGCGGGCAGTCGACGACGTGAGCCTCGCCGTCGAGGCCGGCAGCATCGTCGCGGTGGTGGGCGAATCCGGCTGCGGCAAGTCCACCCTCGCCCGCATCGTCATGGCCCTCGACCGACCGAGCGGCGGCACGGTGCGGCTCGGCGGCGACGACCTGTTCGGACTCTCGGCCAAGGCGCTGGCGCGCAAGCGCCGCGACTTCCAGATGGTGTTCCAGGACCCTTACGGCTCGCTCAACCCGCGCCACTCGGTCGGCCGCATCGTCGCCGAGCCGCTCCACCTCCTCGACGACGCCCCCCGGGGCCGCGACCGCGCCGCCCTGGTCGCCCGGGCGCTGGAGGATGTCGGGCTGCCGGGCAGCGCCGCCGAGCGCTATCCGCATGAATTCTCCGGCGGCCAGCGCCAGCGCATCGCCATCGCGCGGGCGCTCATCACCAACCCGAAGCTGGTCGTCGCCGACGAGGCGGTCTCGGCCCTCGACCTGTCGATCCAGGCCCAGATCCTGCGCCTGATCCTGTCGCTCCGCGACCGGCATGGCCTGACCGTCCTGTTCATCACCCACAATATCGGCGTCGTCGACGAGATCGCCGACCGGGTCGGGGTGATGCAGGCCGGGCGCCTGGTCGAGACCGGGACGGTGCGGGAGGTGCTGGACCATCCGCGCCAGGACTACACCCGCACGCTGCTCGCGGCGGAGCCGACCCTGGCGGCGCTGTGGCAGCGGACGCGGCGGGGGCCGCCGCCCTCCACCGTCGCCGGATGAGAGGCAGCGCTCTCCTCTCCCCGACCGATCCCGGGCAACCCGGCGTCGTGCGGGGAGAGGAGGCGGTGCGGGATCCGCTCGGGCGCTTCCGACCGCCCGAGCGTGCGGAATGACGCTGCGTCATGCGACTGGTGCATGGCCGCCCTTCCGTTGCACCGCTAGCGCGCTGCACCGCAATATGTGAAATCGATTTCACGCACTGCGGCGATGGCGTCGCGGCGGTGCTGCCCTTCTTGGGCGTTTCCTCCCTAGACTTCGGGCCGCCTCGCAAGGGCGGCCTTTTTTCTGTCCGGTGTTCGTCTGCCAGTCTCAGGCCGCGAGGCCGACGCGGTCGCGGCCGTCGCGCTTGGCGGTGTAGAGCGCGGCATCGGCGCGGCGAAAGAGCGATTCGCCGCCTTCCTCGGGCTGTCGCGTGGCGAAGCCGAGGCTGATGGTCGCTGTGATCGCGCGGCCGTCGCCGATCGGCACCGCCATCGCGCCGACGGCGGCGCGGAGCGCGTCGGCCAGTTCCGCCGCCTGGGCGGGATCGATCCGCGGCATGATGATCACGATCTCCTCGCCGCCGATCCGGCAGACCGTGTCGGCGTTGCGCATCCCGGCCATCACCGTGTCGGCGATGTGCTTGAGCACCACGTCCCCGACGGCGTGCCCATAGGTGTCGTTGACCTGCTTGAAATGGTCGATGTCGAGCACGATAAGGGACAGGGGCGCGCCGGTCTCCCGGGCGCGGGCGACCTCCTCGGTCAGGCGCTCCGCGAACAGGCGGCGGTTGCCGAGTCCGGTCAGCCCATCGGTGAAGGCCTGCGCCTCGAACCGCGCGAGCCGGACGACGTCCAGGGCCGTCCTTCGCGCCAGCTGGGCGAACGTCGTCATGATCGAGGCGCCGACGAGATGCACGATGAGCTGCATCGCGGCGTCGGCATCGAGGGGCTTGTGCAGGTCCCTGACGGCCTTGACGGTCAAGAGCAGCATGCAGAGCGCCATCGCCGCCATCAGGGCCTGCCAGCCCCGTTTCGCCACCGGATTGCGCGCCAGGCGCGAGACGTCCCGGAGCGGCGCGACCGCGAGCAAGGCGATACCCACAGCCAGGAGATCGAGGACCGGGCTGACGGAGATCATGAGGTGCGGATCCCGGATGGGGACGAACCGCGGCAGGTCCCGGCTCCGCGCGAGGCTCCGGCCAGGGCACGCTGTCGTGTTCGTCTTTCCCCAGGGACATAGCTCGATGCGACGTTCTGCGCAAGACTAGACATCTTGCGCCGCATAAAAATCTAATTCTTAATGTCGCTTACGTCTGACATCTCTGTAAATTAAAAAATCATGATCGCGAGTTTACAATGGCAGCCAGTGTTTGTTCTTGCAAGCAATCGTGCCGCTGCCAGGCGGAATGACGGAACGAAGGCATGATGGCGAGATGATTTCGGGGGCTCTTGCGGGGCGTGACCATGTCCGGCGAAGGACGCGGCTGGCGCAGCAGGGGACCGGGACCGCACGGGAGGCGCGGTCCCGGGACGCGTCGTCGGGCCGTATCGGGGATCGGGCGGGGCCACCGGTCCCCCCGTCCGCCGTTGCGCGGCTAAGCCCGAACGGGCGCCGGCGCTGATGCGCCGGACGCCTTCGCATCGACACGTCGAGGCGAAGGCGCGATGGTCTCAGCGCATCGTCGGCATCACGAACTCGGCGCCGGCGCGGATGCCGGTGGGCCAGCGGGTCGTGATGGTCTTGAGCCGGGTGTAGAAGCGCACGCCCTCGGGCCCGTGCATGTGGTGGTCGCCGAACAGCGAGGCCTTCCAGCCGCCGAAGGAATGGAACGCCATCGGCACCGGGATCGGCACGTTGATGCCGACCATCCCGACCTGGATCTGATGGGCGAATTCCCGCGCCGCATCGCCGTCGCGGGTGAAGATCGCGGTCCCGTTGCCGAATTCGTGCTCGTTGATCATCCGCGCGGCGGTCTCGTAGTCCGGCGCGCGCGCCACCGCTAGCACCGGCCCGAAAATCTCCTCCTTGTAGATGGTCATCTCGGGCGTCACGCGGTCGAACAGGGTCCCGCCGACGAAGTAGCCGTTCTCGTAGCCCTGGAGCGTCAGGCCGCGGCCGTCGACCACCAGCTCGGCGCCCTCGGCCACGCCGCGGTCGATGTAGCCCGTCACCCTGTCGCGGGCTTGAGCGGTGACGAGCGGCCCCATCTCGGCCTCCGGGTCGGTGCCGGGTCCGACCTTCAGCGCCCGCACCTTCGGCACCAGCTTCGCGATCAGCCGGTCGGCGGTCTCCTCGCCGATCGGCACCGCCACCGAGATCGCCATGCAGCGCTCGCCGGCCGAGCCGTAGGCCGCGCCCATCAGTGCGTCGACCGCCTGGTCCATGTCGGCGTCGGGCATCACCACCATGTGGTTCTTGGCCCCGCCGAGGCATTGCGCCCGCTTCCCGGTCCGCGCCGCGGTCTCGTAGATGTACCGGGCGATCGGCGTCGAGCCGACGAAGGACACGGCGGAGATGTCGGGGTGGTGCAGGAGGGTGTCCACCGCCTCCTTGTCGCCCTGCACCACCGTGAACACGCCGTCAGGCAGCCCGGCTTCCTTCAGCCACTCGGCCATCACCAGGGCGGCGGAGGGGTCGCGCTCCGAGGGCTTCAGCACGAAGCAGTTGCCGCAGGCGAGCGCGACCGGGAACATCCACATCGGCACCATGGCGGGGAAGTTGAACGGCGTGATGCCGGCCACGATCCCGAGCGGCTGGCGCAGGGAGCTGCTGTCGACGCGGGTGCCGACATTCTCGGTGATCTCGCCCTTGAGGAGCTGCGGCGCGCCGGTGGCGAACTCCACCACCTCCATCCCGCGCTGGATCTCGCCCTTGGCGTCGGACAGGACCTTGCCGTGCTCGGCGGTGATCACCGCGGCGAGATCGTCGATGCGCTCTTCGAGGAGACGGAGGAACCTGTTGAGGATGCGGGCGCGGCGGAGCGGCGGGGTTGCGGCCCAGGCCGGGAAGGCGGCGCGGGCCGCGGCCACCGCCGCCCCGACCTCGTCGGCGCTGGCGAGCGCGACGGTGGCTGACTGCTCGCCGGTGGCCGGGTTGAAGACCGGCGCGGTACGGCCCGAGCGGCCCGCGATCCGGCTGCCGCCGACGAAGTGTCCGATGGTGTTCATGGGTCTGGTCAGTTCCACTGGCACAGTGCCTCGGACTCACGTCGAGTCGCGAGCCGGACACAGATCGTCGATCCTTGTCATCCCGGGTCCTCGCCTGCGGCGAGCCCCGGGATGACGGAGAGGGTCAGAGAAAAGGCGGCTATGCCGCCCGCCGCAGCGCTTCGCCCAGCATCGACGCCATCGTGTCGACGTGCTCACGCTCCGCGATCAGCGGCGGCGACAGGGCGATGATGTCGCCGGTGACGCGGATGAGCAGGCCCTTCTCGAAACAGTCGGTGAAGACGTCGTAGGCCCGGGCTCCCGGGGCCCCGTCCCGCGACTTGAGCTCGATGCCGGCGATGAGGCCGATGGTGCGGATGTCGATGACGTTAGGGCAGTCCCGCAGGGCGTGCATCGCCTCGTGCCACTGCGCCTGGATCTGCACCGTGCGGGTGAGGAGGTCCTCCTCGGCGTAGATCTCCAGGGTGGCGAGGCCGGCCGCGCAGGCGACCGGGTGGCCCGAATAGGTGTAGCCGTGGAACAGCTCGATCGCGCCCTCCGGCCCGTGCATCAGCGCGTCGTGCACCGCCCGCGTGGCGAAGACCGCGCCCATCGGGATCGTGCCGTTGGTGAGGCCCTTCGCCGTGGTGACGAGGTCGGGCGTCACGCCGAAATAGTCGGTGGCGAAGGGCGCGCCGAGGCGGCCGAACCCGGTGATGACCTCGTCGAAGATCAGCAGGATGCCGTGGCGGGTCGCGATCTCGCGCAGGCGCTCCAGATAGCCCTTCGGCGGCACCAGCACGCCGGTCGAGCCCGCCACCGGCTCGACGATCACCGCCGCGATGGTCTCGGCGCCGTGGAGCGCCACCAGCCGCTCGAGGTCGTCGGCGAGGTCGGCGCCATGCTCCGGCTGCCCCTGCACGAAGGCGTTGCGGGCGAGATCGTGGGTGTGGCGCAGGTGGTCGACGCCCGGCAGCAGCGGGAACATCCGGCGGTTGTTGACCAGCCCACCGACCGAGATGCCGCCGAAGCCGACGCCGTGATAGCCGCGCTCGCGCCCGATCACCCGGGTCCGCGTACCCTGGCCGATGGCGCGCTGGTAGGCGAGGGCGATCTTGAGGGCGGTGTCGACCGATTCCGAGCCCGAGCCGGTGAAGAACACCCGGTCGAGGGCGCCGCCCGGCGCGATGGCGGCGAGGCGCTCGGCGAACTCGAAGGCGATCGGGTGGCCCATCTGGAACGAGGGGGCGTAGTCGAGGGTGGCGAGCTGGCGCTCGACGGCCTCGGCGATGCGCCGGCGGCCGTGGCCGGCATTGACGCACCACAGGCCGGCGGTGCCGTCGAGCACCGTGCGGCCGTCATCGGCCGTGTAGTGCATGCCCTCGGCGGCGACGAGGAGGCGGGGCGCCGCCTTGAACTGGCGGTTGGCCGTGAACGGCATCCAGTAGGCGTCGAGGCTCGGGCGGTTCAGGCGCGGCGGATGGGCGTTCATCGGTGTGTCCTTCTGGGGCGCGGTGGCCGCCACACAAGACCGTTCCGGCAAGCGCAACAAGTCCTTTTCTGTTCTCCCATAACCCTTTGATAAAGCTGGCGGCCGGGGTAGGATGTTGGCCGATCCGCAACAGCCTCAACAGGGGAGCCGGCGTGACGAACGACGAGGTCGGAGCGCGCCTGCGCCATGTGCGCCTCCTGCACGGCCTGTCGCAGCGGGCGCTCGCCAAGCGCGCAGGGGTGGTCAACTCCACCATCTCGCTGATCGAGTCGGGCCAGACCAACCCGTCGGTCGGCGCCCTCAAGCGCATCCTCGACGCGGTGCCGATCGGGCTCGCCGAGTTCTTCTCGCTCGCCCCGGAGCGGTCCGAGAAGGCGTTCTACGCCAGCGAGGAACTGGTCGAGATCGGCAAGGGCCGGATCTCCTACCGCCAGGTCGGCGACAGCCTGTTCGGCCGCGCCCTGCAACTCCTCAAGGAGCGCTACGAGCCGGGCTCCGACACCGGCCGCGTCCCCCTCGTCCATGACGGCGAGGAGGGCGGCATCGTGCTTTCGGGACGGCTCGAAGTGACGGTGGACGACGAGCGCCGTGTGCTCGGGCCCGGCGACGCCTATTATTTTTCCAGCCGACGGCCGCACCGCTTCCGCTGCATCGGGCCGAATCCGTGCGAGGTTGTTAGCGCCTGCACCCCGCCGACCTTCTGACGGCCTTGCCAACCCTCGGTCGTATACAATATGCATCTGAGTGAATCGGTGGAGTTGAGACCATGGCCGTGACGGCGCGCGCGCGGGGAGCCCGATCCGTCGCCGGGGGCCTCGGCCACCGGACCGTTTCGGCGGCGGTGGCGGAGGCCCTGCGCCAGCGCATCCTCTCGGGCGCCATGGCGCCGGGATTCCAGCTGCGCCAGGACGCGCTGGCGGAGGAGTTCGGCATCAGCCGGATCCCGATCCGGGAGGCGCTGCTGCAACTGGAGGCCTCCGGCCTCGTCAGGATCGCGCCGCATCGCGGCGCGGTGGTCACCGGTCTCTCGGTCGAGGAGATCGAGGACGTCTTCCAGCTCCGCGTCTCGCTCGAGCCGCAATTGCTGATCCTCTCGGCCCGCCACCTGACGCCGGACGATTTTTCGGACTTGCGCGCCCTGCGCGAGGAGTACAGCGCCGCGCTGAAGGCCGGCACGGTCGAGACCTGGGGCGAGCTGAACCGACGCTTCCACCTCGGCCTCCTGCGCCATGCCGGCCGGCCGCGCTCGCTCGCCATCGTCGCCGGCCTGCTCCAGGATTGCGACCGCCCGACCCGCCTGCAACTCTCGGTCTCCGGCGACGTCGCCCGCGCCGACATGGAGCACACCACGATCCTGGACCTCTGCGAGGCGGGGGAGGTCGTGGCGGCGGCCAACCTGCTGCGGATCCATGTCGAGCATGCCGGGCGCTCGCTGGTGGACATCTATCGCCAATCGGCGGAGACGTGACGTAAGGTCGGGGCGCCCGGAGAGCGGGGCCTCCATCGCACCGCCCGCCCCCTCCGGTACCGGCAGCGAGGACGGGATCGGATGCTCAAGACGCTGTTTCTCCCGGGCGCCGGCGGCAGCGCCGCGTTCTGGAAACCCGTCGCCGTCCATGCGGACCTCGACGGCGTGTTCGTCTCGTGGCCAGGCCTGGGTGACGAGACGCCCGATCCGGCGGTGGGTTGCATCGACGATCTCGTCGCCCTGGCCGCCGGGCAGATCCGCGAGCCGATCGCGCTGATCGCCCAATCGATGGGCGGCTACGTGGCGATCAGGCTGGCTCTGGCCTTTCCTGCCCTGGTCAGGAGCCTCGTCCTGGCCGTGACCTCGGGCGGCGTGCCGGTGGCGGATCTGGGCGGATGCGACTGGCGCCCCGGCTACGCCTCGGCGTTCCCGAAGGCGGCCAAGTGGATCGCCGATCCCGTCGAAGACCTGTCGGCGCAGATCCCGTCCATCCAGGTGCCGGCGCTGCTGCTGTGGGGCGATGCCGACCCGGTCAGCCCCGTGGCGGTCGGGCAGCGGCTGGCCTCCCTCCTTCCGCAATCCCGCCTCCGCATCATCCCCGGAGCGGGCCACGATCTCGCGCAGACCCACGCGGAGATCGTCGCCGCCGAGATCCGGCGTCATCTGGCGACGATGCCCTAGGGGCGCTGCGACGGCTCGCGACCCGAGTCCCGCTTCCACGTCCATCGCCGCCGAGCCGACGGCAGGGATCGGATCGCCCGCAGGGCCCGCTTGACCAGATCGAATATTTTATACAATCTACGAATCATGGCGCCGCGAAGGATCGCACCGTGTCCGACACCGCACTCGAGACCAGGGGGCTGACCAAGGCGTTCGGTGGCTTCCGGGCGGTGCGGGGGCTCGACCTGAAGGTCCGGCGGCACGCGATCCACGCGCTGATCGGCCCGAACGGTGCCGGCAAGACCACGGTGTTCAATCTGCTCACCAAGGTCCACGTGCCGACCGAGGGGCAGATCCTCTACGAGGGTCAGGACATCACCCGCGAGAGCTCGGCGGCCATCGCCCGGCGCGGTCTGGTGCGCTCGTTCCAGATCTCGGCGATCTTCCCGAACCTCTCGGTGCGCGACAACGTCCGGGTGGCTTTGCAGCGGCGGCTCGGCACGCAGTACCGGTTCTGGCGCTCCGGCCGCACGCTGCGGGTGCTCGACGAGGAGGCGATGCGGCTCCTTTCCGAGGTCGGCCTCGCCGAGGCCGCCGAGGCCCGGGCCGCCGATCTCTCCTACGGCCGCAAGCGCACCCTCGAGATCGCCACGACGCTCGCCCTCGACCCGCCCTTCCTGCTCCTCGACGAGCCGACGCAGGGCATGGCGATCGAGGATGTCGACCGCATCAAGCGGCTGATCCGGCGCATCGCGACGGGACGCACCATCCTGATGGTGGAGCACAACATGTCGGTGGTGGCCGACCTCTGCGACACGATCACGGTGCTCCAGCGCGGTGAGATCCTGGCCGAGGGGGCTTACGCCGCCGTCTCGAGCGATCCGGCGGTGCGCGCCGCCTATCTGGGGGGCGGGCATGGCTGAGACCGTCCTCGAGACGCGCGGCCTCCAGGCCTGGTACGGCGAGAGCCACGTGCTCCACGGCGTCGACCTCACGGTGCGCGAGGGCGAGTGCGTGACGCTGATCGGCCGCAACGGCGCCGGGCGCACCACGACGCTCCGGGCGATCCTCGGCCTCACCGACCGGCGCGCCGGCTCGGTGCGGGTGCGGGGGCGGGAGGCGATCCGGCTGCCGCCCCACCGCATCGCCCGCCTCGGCCTCGGCTATTGCCCGGAGGAGCGCGGCGTCTACCGCACGCTGACCACCCGCGAGAACCTGACCCTGCTGCCGCGCCTCGGCGAGGGCGGCCTGCCGCTGGACGAGGTGCTGGCGCTCTTTCCCAACCTCGCCGAGCGCGCCGACAGCTATGGCGGCCGGCTCTCGGGCGGCGAGCAGCAGATGCTGGCGCTCGGGCGCATCCTGACGACCGGCGCCCGCATCCTGCTCCTCGACGAGATCACCGAGGGGCTGGCGCCGGTGATCGTCGAGGCATTGGGGCGCGCCGTGGCGCTGCTCAAGAGCCGCGGCTTCACCATCGTGCTGGTCGAGCAGAACTTCCACTTCGCCCGCCACCTCGCCGACCGCCACTACGTGGTCGAGCACGGCCGCATCGCCGCGGAGATCGCGGCGGACGAGGTCGCGGCGCGGGAGGAGGAGGTCGGCCGGCTGCTCGGAATCTGACGGGCCTTTCGCGAAACGAGCTTTCATTCGGCAGGGTCACAGGAGGCGGGAATCATGCGGTCGCGTGTCATCGGGTGCGCCCTCGGGCTGTCGCTCGCCGTTCTGGCCACGGGGGCTCTCGCCGCCGACAAGGTCAGCGACGGGGTGGTGAAGGTCGGCATCCTCAACGACCTGTCGGGGATCTATTCCGACTTCACGGGCCGCGGCTCGGCGGTGGCGGCGCAGATCGCCATCGACGAGATGGGGGCCAAGGTGCTGGGCGCGCCCGTCGAGCTCGTCGCCGCCGACCACCAGAACAAGCCCGACATCGCCGCCAACCTCGCCCGCGAGTGGTTCGACCAGGGCAAGGTCGACATGATCGCCGACTTCCCGACCTCCTCGACGGCGCTCGCCGTGATGGAGATCGCGCGGCAGAAGAACCGGGTGACGATGCTCTCGGCCGGCGTCGCCATGGCGGCCATCACCGACAAGTGCTCGCCCCTGAGCGCGCAATGGATGGTCAACACCTACGCGCTCGCCGCCGGCACCGCCAAGGCGCTGCTGAAGGCCGGACGCAAGAGCTGGTACTTCGTCACCGCCGACTACACCTTCGGCCACTCGCTGGAGAAGGACGCCGCCGCGGTGGTCGAGGCGGAGGGCGGCAAGGTGCTGGGCACGTCGCGCCATCCCTTCCCGGGCGGCGACTTCTCGTCCTACATGCTGAAGGCGCAAGGCACGGGCGCCCAGGTGATCGCGCTGGCCAATGCCGGCAGCGACACCATCAACGCCGTCAAGCAGGCCGCCGAATACGGCATCGGCCGCAGCGACAAGCAGGTGATCGCGCCGCTCCTCACCTACATCACCGACGTGAAGAGCCTCGGCCTCGCCAAGGCCCAGGACATGTATCTGACGGAAGCGTTCTACTGGGATTACGACGACCGCTCGCGTGCCTTCGCGGAAAAGTACTTCGCCAAGATGAAGCGGATGCCGAGCGCCTCGCAGGCCGCGATCTACTCGGCGGTGCTGAGCTACCTGAAGGCGGTTCAAGCGGCCGGCACCGACGAGGCCGGGGCGGTGATGAGCCAGCTGCGCTCCATGACCATCGACGACGCGGTGATCCGCAACGGTCACCTGCGGGCCGACGGCGCGCTGGTGCACGACCTGCTGCTGCTCCAGGTGAAGAAGCCGGCGGAGTCGAAGCGCGACTGGGACTTCTACCACGTCAAGGCGGTGCTCAAGGGCGACGACGTCTACCCGAAGCCGAGCGACGCCTGCCCGCTGAACGTGAAGGGGTAGCGCTGCCGCTTAACCCTCCCCCCTCTGCGGGGGAGGGTGCCCGGCGGAGCCGGGCGGGAGAGGGGTAGCGCGACGCCAATCCGGGTGTCGCCTTCATGAAGCACCCGACCTCTCCAGAAGCGGCGTCCCCTCTCCCGGCTCCCTCCGCTCGCCACCCTCCCCCGCAGAGCGGGGGGATGAACTGAACCGTCCCGCTCAAGTCTCCCCCGGTCCCCCCATGTCGGACATCACCCTCCAGGCCTTCATGGCCCAGCTCACCATCGGGCTCATCGGCGGCTGCTTCTACGCCATGCTGAGCATGGGGCTGGCGATCATCTTCGGACTCCTCAACATCATCAACTTCACCCACGGGGCGCAGTTCATGATGGCGGCGTTCCTGGCCTGGATCGGGCTGACGCAGGTCGGCCCCTGGCTCGGGCAGCCCGACCTCCAGGTGAATTTCTGGCTCGCCCTGGTGCTCGCCCCGGCCCTCGTCGCGGTGTTCGGCATGGCGATCGAGCGCACCCTGCTGCGCCGGCTCTACCACCTCGACCACCTCTACGGCCTGCTCCTCACCTTCGGCGTGGCTTTGGTGATGGAGGGGGGCTTCCGGTACTTTTTCGGTGTCTCCGGCCAGGGCTACGAGCCGCCGGAGATCCTTCAGGGCCCGGTCGATGTCGGCTTCATGCTGCTGCCGAAATACCGGGTGTTCGTGGTCGCGGCCTCGCTGCTGATCTGCCTTTCCACCTGGTACCTGTTCGAGCGCACCAAGCTCGGCGCCTATCTGCGCGCCGGCACCGAGAACCCGCGGCTGCTCCAGGCCTTCGGCATCAACGTGCCGGTGCTGATCACCCTGACCTACGGCTTCGGGGTGGCGCTCGCCGGCATCGCCGGGGTGCTGGCCGCCCCCATCATGCAGATCACTCCGCTGATGGGCGGGAGCCTGCTCAACATCGTGTTCGCCGTGGTGGTGATCGGCGGCCTCGGCTCGATCCTCGGGGCGATGCTGACCGGCCTCGGCCTCGGCCTGATCGAGGGCCTGACCAAGGTGGTCTACCCGGAGGCCTCGACGGTGGTGGTCTTCGTCATCATGGCCCTGGCGCTGCTCATGCGCCCGGCCGGCCTGTTCGGGCGGGAGGCGTGAGATGAGCACCAGGACCCTGTTTTCCGTCCTCGTCGCGCTGCTCGTCCTGGTGCCGCTGGTGCCGGGGCTGATCTACCCGATCTTCGTCATGAAGGTGATGGCCTACGGGCTCTTCGCCTGCGCGTTCAACCTGCTGCTCGGCTTCACCGGCCTCGTCTCCTTCGCCCACGCCGCCTTCCTGGGCACTGCCGGCTACGTGACCGGCGCGCTGATGATCCGGTTCGGCGCCCACCCGCTCGGGGTGCCGGCGGCCTTCGCGGCGGGCGTCGCGGCCGCAGGCCTCGTCGGCGTCGCCATCGGGGGCCTCGCGATCCGCCGGCGCGGCATCTACTTCGCGATGATCACGCTGGCGCTGTCGCAGATCGTCTACTTCCTGGCGGTGCAGGTCGGCTGGACCGGCGGCGAGGACGGCCTCCAGGGCATCCCGCGCGGCACGCTTCTGGGCCTCGTCGACCTCTCCAGCGACACCGCGATGTACTACGTCGCGCTCGCGCTATTCGCCGCCGGCTTCCTGTTCATCGACCGGGTGGTGCACTCGCCCTTCGGCCAGATCCTCCAGGCGGTGCGCGACAACGAGGCGAGGGCGGTGTCGCTCGGCTACGACGCCGCCCGCTTCCAGCTCCTCGCCTTCGTGCTCTCGGCGGCGCTCGCCGGCTATGCGGGCGCCCTCAAGGCCCTGGTCTTCGGCCTCGTCTCGCTCAACGACGTCTCGCTGCACACCTCGACCGAGGTCGTGCTGATGACCTTGCTCGGCGGCGTCGGCACCCTGTTCGGGCCGCTCGTCGGCGCCGCCCTGGTGGTGGGCCTGCAGAACTATCTCGCTACCATCGGCGACCTCGTCACGGTGGTGATCGGCCTGATCTTCATCCTGTGCGTCTCGTTCTTCCGCCGCGGCGTCGTCGGCGAGGGGCTGCACTGGCGCCAGCGCCGCGCCGCCCGGGCGGCGAAGCCCCTGCCCGAGCCGGAGCATCCCCCGGTCGCCGAGGCGGCCTGACCCCTTCGATCCACCGTCACGACAACCTCAGGAGACCGACCCATGTGGACAGGCGTCCTCCCCGCCGTCACCACCAAGTTCACCGCCGACGGCGCCCTCGACCACGCCGAGATGGAGCGCTGCTTCGCCCTCCAGATGGAGGCCGGCTGCGACGGGCTCATCGTCTGCGGCTCGCTGGGCGAGGGCCCGATGCTGTCGCAGGACGAGCGCCTCGACGTGCTCAGGACCGCCCTGTCGGTCGCCGGGCCCCATCCGGTGCTGCTCACCGTCTCGGAGGCCGGCACCCGCGAGGCCTGCACGCTCGCGGCCAGGGCCGCCAAGGCCGGCGCCGCCGGCCTGATGGTGGTGCCGAGCCCGATCTACCACACCGACGAGGACGAGACCGTCGCAACCCTGCGTGCCGTCGCGGCGGCGGGCGACCTGCCGGTGATGATCTATTCGAACCGCATCGCCTACCGGGTCGACGTGACGCCCCGGATCATGGAGCGGCTGGCCGGCGACGCGCGCTTCGTCGCCATCAAGGAATCCTCCGACGACATCCGCCGCACCACCGAGATCATCAACCATTTCGGCGACCGCTTCGCGGTGCTGACCGGCGTCGACAACCTCGCCTTCGAGGCGCTGAGCGTCGGCGCCGTCGGCTGGGTCGCGGGTCTCGTCTGCGCCTTCCCGGAGGAGACCGTGGCGATCTACCGGCTGATGAAGGCCGGGCGGACCGCCGAGGCCCTCGAGATCTATCGCTGGTTCCGCCCGCTCCTCGACCTCGACGTCTCCACCTTCCTCGTCCAGAACATCAAGCTCGCGGAGGCCTACGCCCTCGGCTCGACCGAGCATGTCCGGGCGCCGCGCAAGCCCCTCGTCGGCCAGCGCCGGGCCGAGGTCGAGACGATCGTGCGCAGGGCCCTGGAGCGCCGCCCCGCCCTGAAGCTCGCGGCGTAACGCCGACCTTCGCCGACGGTCTGCTCCTCTCGGCGGGACTTCGTCCCGCTGCGCTCGCCACCCTCCCCCGCAGTGGGGGGAGGGGCCGGGCGCGAGGCGTCCGTCACGCCCCCCGCATCGCGTTCATCGTCAGCAGCTCGTAGGTCGCCGCCGTCTCGCCCGCCGCGGTCTGGATCTCCACGTCCCAGCGCACCTCGCCGTACTGCGCGTTGCGCGGGGACTTCTCCTTGGCGGTGAGCCGCACCCGGATCGCCTCGCCGGGCTGGATCGGCTTGAGGAAGCGCAGGGAATCCAGGCCGTAATTGGCCAGCACGGGGCCCGGATCCGGATCGACGAACAGGCCGGCGGCGAAGGACAGGAGCAGGTAGCCGTGCGCCACCCGGCCGGGGAAGAACGGGTGGCCCTTCGTCGCCTCCTCGCTCATATGGGCGTAGAAGGTGTCGCCGGTGAAGTGGGCGAAGTGCTCGATGTCGTCCAGCGTGATCACCCGCTCGGCCGAGTGGAAGCTGCGGCCGATCTCCAGGTCCTCGAAATGGCAGCGGAACGGATGCTCCGGCAGGACCGTCTCCGGCGCGCCCTTGATCCAGTTGCCCGTGATCCGGCTCAGCATCGCGGGCGAGCCCTGGAGGGCCGTGCGCTGCATGTAGTGGTGCAAGGCGCGCACGCCGCCGAGCTCCTCGCCGCCGCCGGCCCGGCCGGGGCCGCCATGCATCATGTGCGGCATCGGCGAGCCGTGGCCGGTCTGCTCCTTGGCGCAGTCGCGGTCGATGACGACGAGGCGGCCGTGATAGGCCCCGACCCCGAAGACCAGGTCCGCCGCCGCCGCCGGGTCGTGGGTGTAGAGCGAGGCGACGAGGCTCCCTTCGCCGCGATTGGCAAGCAGCGCCGCCTCCTCCAGCCCGTCATAGCCCATCACGGTGCAGACCGGGCCGAAGGCCTCGAGCTCGTGAACCTGCCGGGCCCGGATGGGATCGGCGCAGTGGAGCAGCAGCGGCGGCAGGAAGGCGCCGGTCTCCGGATCCGCCCCCTCGACGGTGACGCGCGCCGGATCGCCGAAGATCAGCTCGGCCTCCGCCCGCAACGCCTCGACCCGGGCCAGCACGTCGCGGCGCTGCGCGAGGCCCACCACCGGCCCCATCCGCACGCCCTCGCGGGCGGGATCGCCGATCCGCACCGCAGCCAGGCGCTGCTGCAAGGCCTCGATCACCGCCGGGATGTGGGCCCGCGGCGCCAGCGCCCGGCGGATCGCCGTGCATTTCTGCCCGGCCTTGACGGTCATCTCCTTCGCGACCTCGCGGATGTAGAGGTCGAATTCCGGCGTGCCCGGGCGGGCATCCGGGCCCAAGATCGCGGCGTTGAGCGAGTCGCGCTCGGCGATGAAATGCACCGCCTCGCGGGCGATCACCGGATGGCGCTGGAGCGTCTGCGCCGTCTCGGCCGAGCCGGTGAACGACACCACGTCCTGGCCGGTGAGATGATCGAACAGGTCGCCGGTCGGCCCGACCACGCATTGCAGCGCGCCCTCGGGCAGGATGCCGGATTCGGCGATCAGCCGCACCAGGGCGTGGGCGAGGTAGGCCGTGATCGTGGCGGGCTTCGTCACCACCGGCACGCCGGCGAGGATCGCGGGCGCGAGCTTTTCCAAGAGGCCCCAGCATGGGAAGTTGAACGCGTTGATGTGCACGGCGCAGCCGGTCCGCGACGTCATCACGTGGCGCCCGACGAAGCTGCCGCCCCGCGACAGCGGCTCCACCGCGCCGTCGATCAGGAACGTGGTGTTCGGCAATTCGCGCCGCCCCTTCGAGGCGTAGACGAACAGGGTCCCGATGCCGCCGTCGATGTCGATCAGGTTGTCGGCTCGGGTCGCGCCGGTCTGGTGGGAGAGGGCGTAGAGCCCGTCCCGGCGCTCGTTGAGGTAGGTCGCCAGGCGCTTCAGCATCTCGGCGCGCTGGTGGAAGGTGAGGCGCCGCAGGGCCGGGCCGCCGACCCGGCGCGCATGGTCCAGCACCTCGCCCATCGCGATCCCGCCGCCCGCGACCTCTGCCACCACCGCACCGGTGACGGCGCTGTGGATGCCGGTCCAGTCTCCCCCCGGCGCGATCCAGCGTCCCTGGACGTAGCTCTCCAGCCGCATGGCGTCCCTCCCGTTCTTGTGCGCCCATTATTGACCGACCGGCCGGTTGGTCAAGCGTGGCTCGACAGGGCCGGGCCTGTGCCGCTAACGGGACCTGCTCTTGCCGCAGGACCCGGCGAAGGACTGGAATGCCCGACCTCCTCGCGCCGCTCATCGACCATTTCCACGCCCGCACGCCGATCCGCGCCGGCTCCTTGGTGGTCACACTCTTCGGCGACGCGGTGGTACCCCGGGGCGGGGTGCTGTCGCTGGAATCGCTGCTGGCGATCACCCGGGCCTTCCGCATCGGCGACGGGGTGGTGCGCACCGCCCTGTCGCGGCTCGTCGCCGACAATTGGTTCGAGCGCTGGAAGCTCGGCCGCAACAGCTTCTACCGCCTGACCGATTCCGGCGCCGCCGCCTTCGCGCGGGCGACCGCCCGGATCTACGGCCCGCCGGCCCCGGCCTGGTCCGGCACCTTCGACCTCCTGGTCCTCGACGGTGCGGGCGACCTGAGGGCCGAACTCGCGGGTGCCGGCTATGGCAGCCTCGGGCCCGACCTGATGATCGCGGCGATGCCCGCGGCGGGGGCCGGGGAGGGGATGCTGCGCCTTGCCGCCCGGCCCGACGACGCCGTCACCGCCCGGCGCCTCGCCGCCCGGGCCTGGCCGGTGGCGGAGGTGGCCGAGCGCTATGTCCGGTTCGACGCCACCTTCGCGGCGGCAGGAGCGGCCGTGGCGGCGCATCCGCCGTCCGGGCTCGACGCGTTGGTGCTGCGCATCCTCCTGATCCACGAATATCGCCGCGCCGTCCTCAAGGACCCGCTGCTGCCGGCCGACCTGCTGCCGGAGGACTGGCCGGGCGCCGCGGCGCGGGATCTCTGCGCCACGATCTACCGCGCCGTCGCACCGGCGGCGGAAGCATGGCTCGACGCGAACGCCACCACCGATTCCGGGCCGCTCCCGCCGCCGGGACCGGACTTCGCGACGCGGTTCGCCGCCTGACCGCGCCGCCCTCCCGCGGCGGTGCTGCACCGCAACGTGTTACGAAAAATCTTGCAAACCAAAAATTTCGTGACATATTGAGATCCAGAACATGGAGGGAGGCGCGGCCATGTACACGCAGGCCCTGAACGCCAAGGACAACACGGCCCCGCTCGGCGGCCCCGAGGACGCGCAAGCCGCGGCCCGGTTCCAGGCGCGGATCGACGCCGAGGAGCGGATCGAGCCGAACGACTGGATGCCCGAGGCCTACCGCCGCACGCTGACCCGGCAGATCTCGCAGCACGCCCATTCCGAGATCGTCGGCATGCTGCCCGAGGGCAACTGGATCACCCGGGCCCCCACGCTCAAGCGCAAGGCCGCCTTGCTGGCCAAGGTGCAGGACGAGGCCGGCCACGGGCTCTACCTCTATTCGGCGGCCGAGACCCTCGGCACCAGCCGCGAGGAGATGTTCGACCAGCTCCTCGCCGGCCGCGCGAAATATTCCTCGATCTTCAACTACCCGACCCTGACCTGGGCCGATATCGGGGCGATCGGCTGGCTGGTCGACGGCGCGGCGATCATGAACCAGATCCCGCTCTGCCGCTGCTCCTATGGCCCCTATGCCCGCGCGATGATCCGCGTCTGCAAGGAGGAGAGCTTCCACCAGCGCCAGGGCTACGAGATCATGCTGACCCTCTGCCGCGGCACGCCCGAGCAGAAGGCGATGGCGCAGGACGCCCTGAACCGCTGGTGGTGGCCCTGCCTGATGATGTTCGGCCCTCCCGACGCCGAGAGCCAGCATTCCGACCTTTCGACCAAGTGGAAGATCAAGCGCTTCTCGAACGACGAGCTGCGCCAGAAATTCGTCGACGCGACGGTGCCGCAGGGCCAGTATCTCGGCCTGACCTTCCCGGATCCGGACCTCGCCTACGACGAGGCGGCCGGCCACTGGCGCTACGGTGCGATCGACTGGGAGGAGTTCAAGCAGGTTCTGGCCGGCAACGGCCCCTGCAACCGCCAGCGGATGAAGCAGCGCCGCGATGCCCACGCCGCCGGTGCCTGGGTGCGCGAGGCGGCGATGGCGCATGCCGCGAAGCGCGCCCGCCGGGCGGCGCAAGCCGATGCCGTGCCGCAGGCGGCGTGAGGGAGAGGACGATGCCTGAGCAGAAGATCCCGCTCTGGGAGGTGTTCATCCGCTCCCGCAACGGCCTGGCGCACAAGCATGTCGGCTCGCTCCACGCGGCCGACGCCGCGATGGCGCTCCAGGCCGCCCGGGACGTCTATACGAGGCGCGGCGAGGGGCTGTCGCTCTGGGTCGTGCCGTCCGCCGCGATCGTCGCCTCGGACCCGGCCGACAAGGACGTGATGTTCGAGCCCACCGCCTCGAAGATCTACCGCCACCCGACCTTCTACGAGGTGCCGGACGAGGTCGGGCATATGTGAGGCTTCGCCCGCCCGCGCCAAGTGTAGCGCGGGATCCCCTCTCCCGTGTGGGAGAGGGGTAGGGGTGAGGGTGGAGACGGTGCAGGATTAGGCGCTGAACGTTCGGCTGCCAGCGACACAGTCCGAGCTTTACATGGAACCGTAGCACCCTCACGCGGGATCTCCGATCCCCCGACCCCTCTCCCGCACGGGAGAGGAGAATGCCCGTGCCTCATCCGTCATCGGTGTGATCGTCAAGCCGAGGCCCCCATGCCCACCACCTCCCTCAGCCTCACCGAGACCCCGCTCCTCGCCGGAATCCTGCGACGCGCCGACGACGCGCTGATCCTCGGGCACCGGCTCTCCGAGTGGTGCGGCCACGCGCCGATGCTCGAGGAGGACATCGCGCTCGCCAACATCGCCCTCGACTGCGTCGGCCAGGCCCGCTCCTTCTACGCCTACGCCGCCGAGGTCGCGGGGGAGGGGCTGTCGGAGGACGACTTCGCCTATCGCCGCGAGGTCGGGCAGTACCGCAACTGCCTGCTGGTCGAGCAGCCGAACGGCGACTTCGCCGCCACCATCATGCGCCAGGTTCTGTTCTCGGCCTTCATCGACCCGTACCATCGCGCGCTCACGGCCTCCCGCGACGCGGCGCTCGCCGCCATCGCGGCCAAGGCCGAGAAGGAGACCGCCTACCACCTGCGCCATTCCGGCGAGTGGCTGATCCGGCTCGGCGACGGCACCGACGAGAGCCACGCCCGCGCCCGCGCCGCTCTCGACGAGCTATGGCCCTATACGGGCGAATTGTTCGAGGTCGATGCCGCCGAGGCGGCGTTGATCGAGGCCGGCACGCTGCCCGACCCGCGGGCGCTGCGGACGGAGTTCGACGCCACCCTCGACCACATCCTGAGCGAGGCGACGCTGACCCGCCCCACCGGCGGCTGGATGCAGAGCGGCGGCCGGGCCGGGCGCCACAGCGAGCATCTCGGCTTCATCCTCTCCGACCTGCAATATTTGCAGCGGGCCCATCCCGGGGCGACCTGGTGACCCCCGCCGAGGCGGATCTGGCCCGGCGCGCGCATGAGGCCGCCGCGACGGTCTGCGACCCCGAGATCCCCGTCCTCACCATCGCGGATCTCGGCGTCCTGCGCGACGTGACGGTCGAAGGCGGCCGGGTCGAGGTCGCGATCACGCCGACCTATTCCGGCTGCCCGGCGATGGACGTGATCGGGATCGAGGTGCAGACGGCTTTGGCGCAGGCCGGCATCCCGGATGCCCGGGTGCGCCTGGTCCTGTCGCCGGCCTGGACCACCGACTGGATGACGGAGGCCGGCAAGGCCAAGCTCGCCGCCTACGGCATCGCCCCGCCGGCGGGCAAGGCGTCGCGCCGGGCGCTGTTCGGCGAGGAGCGGGTGGCCTGCCCGCATTGCGGCTCGGCCGCGACGGAAAAAGTCTCGGAATTCGGCTCCACCGCCTGCAAGTCGCTGTGGCGCTGCACGGCCTGCCGCGAGCCGTTCGATTACTTCAAGTGCATCTGAGGCGCCGATGACCCCTCGCTTCCATCGCCTGCGCGTCGCCGACCTCCGCCGCGAGACCCCGGACGCCGTCTCGATCGCCTTCGCGGTGCCGGAGGAGGCGCGCGAGGCCTTCGGCTTCACCTGCGGCCAGTATCTGACGCTCAAGGCGATCGTGGACGGCGAGGAGGTGCGCCGCTCCTACTCGATCTGCTCCGGCGTCGGCGAGCCGGAGCTGCGCGTCGCCATCAAGCGCGTCGAGGGCGGGTTGTTCTCCGGTTTCGCCAACGAGGCGATCGCGCCCGGCGACGAGATCGAGGTGATGCCGCCGATGGGCCGCTTCGGGGTCGAGATCAGACCCGACGAGGGCCGCACCTTCGTGGGCTTCGCGGCGGGGTCGGGCATCACCCCGATCCTGTCGATCATCCGCACCGTGCTCTCCGCCGAGCCGAAGAGCCGCTTCTTCCTGTTCTACGGCAACCGCGCCACCGGCTCGATCCTGTTCCGCGAGGCGCTGGAGACTCTGAAGGACCGCTTCCTCGACCGGCTGTCGGTCTTCCACGTCCTCTCGCGCGAGACGCAGGATCTCTCGGTCCTCAACGGCCGCCTCGACGGCGAGAAAGCGGCGCTGTTCCTGCGCACCATCGTGCCGGCTGCCATCGTCGACCACGCCTTCGTGTGCGGCCCGGGCGAGATGATCGACGCGGTGGAAAACGCGCTGCTCGGGCTCGGCCTGCCGCGCGAGCGCGTCCATGTCGAGCGCTTCACGCCGGCCGAGCCGGGACGGGCCCGCTCCGCCCGTCCGGTCTCCGCCGCGGCGGCGCCGGCGGCGCTCGCCACGGTGATCACCGACGGCATCGCCACCGAGGTGCCGGTCGCCGAGGGCGAGGCGGTGCTCGACGCCGCGATCCGCGCCGGCCTCGACCTGCCCTATTCCTGCCGGGGCGGCATGTGCTGCACCTGCCGCGCCAAGGTGGTGGAGGGCAGCGTCGCCATGGAGGTGAACTACTCGCTGGAGCCCTGGGAGGTCGAGGCCGGCTTCGTCCTCACCTGCCAGGCCCGGCCGACCTCCGGGCGGGTGACGGTGGATTTCGACCAGGTGTAGGGGGGCGGCGGGCCGCCCCCGGGACCCGTCTCAGGCCGCGCGGATCCGGGTCAGGAACCGCGTGACCTCCGTGCTGAGATGCTCCGCCTCCTGCGAGACCGACGAGGCGACGTTCAGCACCCGTCCGGCCGCTTGGCCGGCCTGTCCCGCCGCCTCGGCCACGCCGTTGATCGTCACCGTGACCGCGCCGGTGCCGGTCGCGGCCTGGCTGATGGTGCGGACGATCTCCCGGGTCGCAACCCCCTGCTCCTCGACGGCGGCGGCGATCGCCGTCGAGATGCCGCTGAGGTCCCCGATCCGCGACGCGATCCCGCCGATCGCGTCGACGGCCTGGCGCGTCGCGCCCTGGATGCCGCCGATCTGGCTCGCGATCTCCTCGGTGGCCTTGGCGGTCTGGTTGGCGAGCTGCTTCACCTCGGCGGCGACGACCGCGAAGCCGCGGCCGGCCTCGCCGGCCCGGGCCGCCTCGATCGTGGCGTTGAGCGCCAGTAGGTTGGTCTGGCCGGCGATGCCGTTGATCATCGCCACCACGTCCCCGACCCGGGTTGCCGCCTGGCTCAGGGTCTGCACCAGCTCGGCGGTCTTCGCGGCCTCCGTCACGCTGGCCTGGGCGAGGACGGCGGAATCCGAGACCTGGCGGGCGATCTCGCCCACGGAGGCGCTCAGCTCCTCGGCCGCCGCCGCCACCGTGGCGACGTTGGCCGAGGCGTCCTGCGCCGCCTGGGTCACGGTGGCGGAGCGCTCGGCCGTGCCCCCGGCGAGATGCGACATCCCCTGCGCCGTCGCCTGCAGCTCGGTCGCCGAGGCGGCCACGGTGCGGGCGATGCCGCCCACCGCCTCCTCGAACGCGTCGGCCAGGGCCGCCGTCTGCGCCCGGCGGGCGACCCGGCGCTCCTCGCTCTCCCGGGCATGGCGGGCCTCCAGGTCGGCGGCGAGGTTGGTCTTGAAGGATTCCAGGCTCCGGGCCATATCGCCGACCTCGTCGCGCCGCGCGGTCCCGGGCACCTCGGCGGCGTAGTCGCCGGCGGCGATCCGGCCCATCGCGCCGCCGACCGATGCGTAGCCGCGGACCAGGGCCTCGTAGGCGAACCAGGCCAGGGCGACCATCGAGGCGAGCGTGACGGCGAGCATCCCGAGGACGACCGCGAAGGCGAGCGCCGCCCGCCCCTGGCCGTCGGCCACCGCCTGCTTCGTCCGCGCATCCAGCATGACGTAGAAGTCGTCGATCGGCCTCATGATCCGCGCCTTGGCGGCGTGGTACTCGTCGCTGTGGACGAGCCGGATCGCCTCGTCCCGGGAGCCCGGCTCGCCGCTCTCGGCGAGCGTCATCGCCGCGTTGGCCACCTTGACGAGGTCGTTGGAGTTGCGGACCGACTCGGCCAGCTTGTCCTTCTCCGCCGCCGTGACGCCGATGCGCTCCATCAGCGTATCCACCGACACGGTCTCGCCGTCCGGGCGCGGCTTGGCCTCGCCGGCGGCGACGTAGTCCCAGTAGATGCGGTGGTAATCGACCGGGCGCGGCTTCCGGCCGGCGCGGATGTCGATGATGTCCTTGTATTGCTGCTTGTAGGTGGGCTTGCCGGTGGCGATGGAGGTCCGGCTGAGCCGGGTCAGGTCGTCGGAAACCTGCCGGAGCTCGTCGGCGAGCAGCATCGAGGCGAGGCGGTTCTCGTTGGCGGCCTTCACCTGCCCGTCCGAATGCCGGTACAGCATGACCGCCCCAGCCAGCAACGCGCTCGACGCCAGGCTGACGGCACACAGACCAACGAATTTGCGGGCAAGGCTCATGATGCTCCCCTGGAGGTAGAGCGTCATGCTTCGCCCGTGACCGTTAAGATTTCTTGATCGACGACCGGATTTGACCTCGCAGACCGTGATGAACACTAGGTCATGCCCTACGAGAAAAATTATAGAAAAGAATATTTTCCAGGAACTCTAGGGCGCATGACGTGTTCTACACTCTTGCCTCGACGGGCCCGTGCCCTGGGGGCCGGCCGCCGGATCGCCCGGCGGCCGGTGACCGGGTCAGCCCGCCTTCGCCGACGCCGCCACCGCGGTCACGGCCGTCATGTTGACGATGCCGCGCACGGTGGTGGTGTGGGTGAGGATGTGGACCGGGGCTGCCGCGCCGAGCAGGATCGGCCCGACGCTGATGCCCTGGCCGGCCACGACCTTGAGCGCGTTGAGGGTGATGTTGGCCGCGTCGAGGTTCGGCATCACCAGGAGGTTCGCCTCCGCGGTGAGGCGCGAGTCCGGAAACACCCGCTCCATCAGCGGCCTGCTCAGGGCCGCGTCGGCCTGCATCTCGCCCTCGACCTCGAGGTCCGGCGCCCGCTCGGTGATGAGCGAGAGCGCCGCGCGCATCTTCTCGGCCGAGGGATTGCGGGCGGTGCCGAAGCTCGAATGCGAGACCAGGGCGACCCGCGGAATCTGGCCGAAGCGGCGCATCTCGGCCGCGGCCAAGAGCGTCATGTCGGCCAGCTCCTCCGCGCCCGGATCGAGGTGGATGTAGGGGTCGCAGATGAACAGGGTGTGGCGCGGCAGCTGCAACAGGCTCATGGCCGTGAGCGCCTTCACCCCCGGCGCCATGCCGATCACCTCGCGCACGTGGCGCAGGTGGCTGTGATAGGAACCGGTGCCGCCGCAGAGCAGGCCGTCGACCTGGCCGAGCGTCAGCAGCATCGCGCCGACGAGCGTCGGGTTGCGCCGCGCTTCCGCCAAGGCCACCTCGCGCGACAGGCCGTGGCGCTTGCGCGCCGCGTAATATCCTTCAGCGGCCTGCGCCTGGAACGCCTCGTCGTCGAGATCCTGCACGTCGACGTCGCGGCCGACCTCGATGCGAAGCCCGAGCGCCTTCATCTTGTCGGCGATCACCTCGCGGCGGCCGACCAGCACCGGCCGGGCCAGGCCCTCGTCGACCACCACCTGGGCGGCACGCAGCACCCGGTCGTCCTCGCCCTCCGCATAGGCGACGCGGGCGCGGGCCGCCTCGCTCGCCGCGGCGAAGACCGGCTGCATCACCGTGCCGGAGGTGTAGACGCGGCTCTCCAGCGAGCGGCGATAGGCCTCGACGTCGAGCATCGGCTTCGTCGCGACGCCGCTCTCGGTGGCGGCGAGCGCCACGGCCGGGGCGACCTTGGTGATGAGCCGCGGATCGAACGGGCGCGGGATCAGGTAGTCGGGCCCGAAGGCGATGTCCTGCGTGCCGTAGGCCGCCGTCACCACGTCCGATTGCTCGGCCCGGGCCAGCTCGGCGATGGCCCGCACCGCGGCGAGCTTCATCTCCTCGTTGATCGTGGTCGCGCCGACATCGAGGGCACCCCGGAAGATGAACGGGAAGCACAGGACGTTGTTGACCTGGTTCGGATAGTCCGAACGGCCGGTGGCGATGATCGCGTCGGGGCGCACGGCCTTCGCCGCCTCCGGCCGGATCTCCGGCTCGGGGTTGGCCAGCGCCAGGATCAGGGGCTTGTCGGCCATGCCCTTGACCATCTCGGGCGTCAGCGCGCCGGCAGCCGAGAGGCCGAGGAAGATGTCGGCGCCCGGCACCGCGTCGGCCAGCGTGCGCGCCTCGGTGACCTGCGCGTATTGCGCCTTCTGGGCATCGAGGTTGTTGCGGCCCTGGTAGATCACGCCGCGGCTGTCGGTGACGAGGACGTTCTTCTTGTCGAGGCCGAGGCTCACCAGCAGGTTGAGGCAGGCGATGGCCGCCGCGCCGGCGCCCGAGCAGACGACGCGGACCTCGCCGATGCGCTTGCCGACCACTTCCAGGCCGTTGAGGATCGCGGCGGCGGCGATGATCGCGGTGCCGTGCTGGTCGTCATGGAAGACCGGGATCTTCATCCGCTCGCGCAGGCGGGTCTCGATCTCGAAGCATTCCGGCGCCTTGATGTCCTCGAGGTTGATGCCCCCGAAGGTCGGCTCCAGGCTCGCGATGATGTCGACGAGCTTGTCCGGATCGGTCTCGTCGATCTCGATGTCGAACACGTCGATGCCGGCGAACTTGCGGAACAGGCAGCCCTTGCCCTCCATCACCGGCTTGCCGGCGAGCGCGCCGATATTGCCGAGGCCCAGCACCGCCGTGCCGTTCGAGATCACCGCCACGAGGTTGCCGCGGGAGGTGAGCTCGGCGGCCTGGGCCGGGTCCTTCTCGATGGCGAGGCAGGCGGCGGCGACGCCCGGCGAGTAGGCGAGCGCGAGGTCGCGCTGCGTGCTCATGTCCTTGGTCGGCAGCACGGCGATTTTGCCGGGCGTCGGAAAGCGGTGGTAGTCGAGGGCGGCCTTCTCGAGTTGCTCGTCCACGGGCGTGTCCTCCTGATGTGGTTGCGGGATGGCGGGTGCGCTAAGGCGCGCAAGGTCGTCTCCCGACCGGCGCCTTCGCGGGCACCGATCGGGAAGGGAACGCTCAAGGTTTGGGTCGCGATCCCGCCGGTTGGCGGCAGGTTTGGCGTGTTTTCAAGCGTGAAAGGTCAATGCCGGGACGCGGCGTCTCAAACCGATCACCCGGTGCGCGGGCTCTGATGCTTGTGTCTCAAGATCGCTGGCAAGATGAAGCGCGGAATCTCCCCTCTCCCGAGGGGGAGAGGAGTCGGGGGTGAGGGTGGCGACGGTGCCGGACAAATCTCGGTCGTCCCGCTGTCAGCACGACGCTTCGTGATCAAAACTGAAGCGTGCCACCCTCACCCTTACCCCTCTCCCACTCGGGAGAGGGGGTCCCGCGCTCTATTCGTTAAAGACAGTGTAGGGCGGCGGGAATGTAGCCGCCCCACACCAAAGTTGCCGCCTCAATGCGCCTTCTTCTTCGGCATGTAGAGGTCGGTGATCGTGCCCTCGAAGGCTTCCGCCGCCATGCCGACCGTCTCCGACAGGGTCGGATGCGGGTGGATGGTGAGCCCGATATCCTCGGCATCCGCCCCCATCTCGATGGCGAGCGCCGCTTCGGCGATCAGGTCGCCGGCGGACGGGCCGACGATGCCGCAGCCGACGATGCGGTTCGAGTCCTCGTCGAACAGCACCTTGGTCAGGCCCTCGTCGCGCCCGAGCGACAGCGAGCGCCCGCTCGCCGCCCACGGGAAGACGCCCTTGCCGACCTTGATGCCCTTGGCCTTGGCCTCATTCTCCGAGAGGCCGACCCAGGCCACCTCCGGATCGGTGTAGGCCACCGACGGGATCACCTTGGCGTCGAAGAACGAGTTCTTGCCCGCAGCCGCTTCCGCCGCGACCTTGCCCTCGTGCACCGCCTTGTGGGCGAGCATCGGCTGGCCGACCACGTCGCCGATGGCGAAGATGTGCGGCGCGGTCGTGCGCATCTGCTTGTCGACCGGGATGAAGCCCCGCTCGTCCACCGCGACGCCGGCGGCCTCGGCGTTGATCAGCTTGCCGTTGGGGCGGCGGCCGACCGAGACCAGGATCTTGTCGAAGGTGTCGGTCGCCGGCGCCGAGCCGCCCTCGAACGTCACCTTGAGGCCCTCGGGGGTCGCCTCGACCGCCGTGACCTTGGCCTTGAGGTGGATCGCCTCGTACTGCTTCGAGATCCGCTTGAAGAGCGGCGTGACGATGTCCTTGTCGGCACCGGGGATGATCTGGTCCATCAGCTCGACGATGGTCACCTTCGACCCGAGGGCGTGGTAGACCGTCGCCATCTCGAGGCCGATGATGCCGCCGCCGATGACGAGGAGGCGCTTCGGCACCCCGTCGAGTTCGAGGGCACCGGTCGAGTCGATCACCCGCTTGTCGTCATGCGGGATGAACGGCATCTTGATCGGCTCGGAGCCGGCCGCGATGATCGCGTTGTCGAAGCCGACGACCGTCGTCTTGCCCTCGTGCTCGACCTCGATCTGGTGCGGGCTGACGAAGCGGGCGGTGCCCGTCACCACCGTCACCTTGCGCTGCTTGGCCAGCCCCCCGAGGCCGCCGGTCAGGCGCTTGACCACGCCCTCCTTCCAGTTGCGGAGCTGGTCGATGTCGATTTGCGGCGCGGCGAAGCTGATGCCGTGCGAGGCCATCGCCTGGCTCTCGTCGATCACCTTGGCGGCGTGGAGCAGCGCCTTCGAGGGGATGCAGCCGACATTGAGGCACACCCCGCCGAGGCTCGCCCAGCGCTCGACCAGGATCACCTTCTTGCCGAGATCGGCAGCGCGGAACGCCGCCGTGTAGCCGCCGGGGCCGGCGCCGAGCACCAGCACCTCGGCCCGCATCGCCTCGCCGGAGACCGGAGCCGCGCCCTTCGGGGCCGGGGCGGGCGAGGCCCCCGACCCGCCGGCGATGGCCGGCGAGCCGTAGCCGGCCTGGCCCGCACCCGCTGCGAGCGGCGAGCCGCCGGCCGCGGAGCCTTGCGCCGGGGCCGCCTTCTCGGCGACCTCGGGCTTTGCGGCGCCGGTCGCCGCCGCACCCTCCAGCACCAGGAGCAGGTCGCCTTCCGTGACCGTGTCGCCGGGCTTGACCTTCACCTCCACGACCTTGCCGGCCACGGAGGAGGGCACGTCCATGGTCGCCTTGTCGGATTCCAGGACGACGATGGTCTCGTCGACCGCGATCGTGTCGCCGGCCTTGACCAGCACCTCGATCACCGGAACGTTCTTGAAGTCGCCGATGTCCGGCAGACGGACTTCGTTGCTCATCGGATCACCTCGTTACTCTGGTCTCGGCGTCAGACGACGAGGCGCCGGACGTCCTCGAGGACGTGGGCGAGGTGGCGGGTGAAGCGCGCCGCGAGCGCGCCGTCGATCACGCGGTGGTCGTAGGAGACCGAGAGCGGCAGCATCAGCCGCGGCTTGAACTCGCTGCCGTTCCAGACCGGCGCCATCTTGGAGCGGACGACGCCCAGGATCGCGACCTCGGGGGCGTTGACGAGGGGCGTGAAGCCGGTGCCGCCGATGCCGCCCAGCGACGAGATCGTGAAGGTGGCGCCCTGCATGTCGCCGCTGCCGAGCTTGCCGTCACGGGCCTTCTTCGACAGCGAGCCCAGCTCCTGGCTGATCTCGACGATGCCCTTGCGGTCGGCATCCTTGACCACCGGGACGACGAGGCCGTCCGGCGTGTCGACGGCGACGCCGATGTTGTAATATTTCTTCAGGATCAGCGCGTCCTTCTCGGGGTTCAGCGACGCGTTGAACTCCGGGAACTGGCGCAGGGCCGAGACCGAGGCCTTGATCAGGAACGACAGCAGGGTAACGCGGTAGCCCTTGTCCTTGCCGGCGGTGTCGAGCTCCTTGCGGTAGGCGTCGGTGTCGGTGATGTCCGACTCGTCCGAATGGGTGACGAGCGGAACGTTGAGCCAGGCGCGGTGCAGGTGCGGGCCGGAGATCTTCTTGATCCGGGGCAGCGGCCTGACCTCGGTCGGGCCGAACTTCGAGAAGTCGACCGCCGGGATCTCCGGGATGCCCATGCCGCCGGTCGGCGCGACGGCGCCGGCCGAGGCCGCGGGGGCGGCGGAGCGCACCAGCGAGCCCTTCACGTCCTCCTTGGTGATCCGGCCCTTCTCGCCGGTGCCCTTGATCCCGGTCAGGTCGACGCCGAGCTCGCGGGCGAGGCGCCGCACGGCGGGGCTGGCATGGACGTTCGAGAAGTCCGGCGCGGAGGAGGCCGGGGCGGCCGGCACCGGCGGGGCGGCGGGCTTGGCCGGGTCCGGCTCCTGCTTCGGCATCAGGGCGGCGGTGTCGGCGGCGGGGGCCGCGCCGGCGGCGGGCGTCGCGGCCGCGGCGGCGGCGGGCGCCTTCTCCTCGCTCTCGCCCTTCAGCAGCAGGACCGCGCTGCCCTCGCTCACCGTGTCGCCGACCTTGACCAGGATCTTCTCGACCACGCCGGCCGACGGGGAGGGCACCTCCATCGTCGCCTTGTCGGATTCGAGCGACACGATCGGGTCCTCGGCCCCGATCGTGTCGCCTTCCTTCACCAGGATCTCGATGATCGGGATGTCCTTGAAATCACCGATATCGGGGATCTTGACCTCGATCGACACTGCGCACTCTCCCGAATTCTTTGCTTACGACTTCACGCAGATGGAATGATGGGCGCGCGAGGCCGTCCCCTCCCGCCCTGCGGGAGAGGGGCCTCGCGGCGCGAGGGGCGTCAGACCGTCCAGGGGGCCGGCTTCTCCGGGTTCAGCCCGTACTTGGCGATCGCCTCGGCGACCTTGGCGGCCGGCACGGCGCCTTCCTCGGCCAGGCTCTTGAGCGCCGCGACGGCGACCCAGTAGCGGTTGACCTCGAAGAACTCGCGCAGGCGCACCCGGTAGTCCGAGCGGCCGAAGCCGTCGGTGCCGAGGACCTTGTAGCGCCCCGGCACGTAGGGGCGGATCTGGTCGGCGAAGAGCCGCATGTAGTCGGTCGCCGCGATCACCGGGCCCTGGCGGCCGGTCAGGCAGGTCTCGACATAGGACGTCTTCTGCGTCTCGGTCGGGTGGAGCATGTTCCACCGCTCCACCGCCATCGCTTCGCGGCGCAGTTCGGTGAAGCTCGGGCAGGACCAGATGTCGGCGGCAACGCCGAAATCCTGCTCCAACAGTTCGGCTCCGGCGATGACCTCGCGCAGGATCGTGCCCGAGCCCATCAGCTGGACGCGGTTCTTCGCACCGGCCTTGCCCTCGCGGAACAGGTACATCCCCTTGAGGATCCCGGGCGCCGCCCCTTCGGGCATGCCGGGATGCTCGTAGTTCTCGTTCATCACCGTGAGGTAGTAGAACACGTCCTCCTGCTCGGCATACATCCGGCGCAGGCCGTCCTGGACGATCACCGCCACCTCGTAGGAGAAGGTCGGGTCGTAGGAGACGCAGTTCGGGATCGTGGCCGAGATCAGGTGGCTGTGGCCGTCCTCGTGCTGCAGGCCCTCGCCGTTGAGGGTGGTGCGGCCGGCGGTGCCGCCGATCATGAAGCCGCGGGCGCGCATGTCGCCGGCGGCCCAGGCCAGGTCGCCGATGCGCTGGAACCCGAACATCGAGTAGTAGATGTAGAACGGGATCGTCGGCGCATCGGAATGCGAGTACGAGGTCGCGGCCGCGATCCAGGACGACATCGCCCCGGCCTCGTTGATGCCCTCCTGGAGCATCTGGCCCTTCTCGTCCTCGCGGTAATACATCAGCTGGTTGGCGTCTTCGGGCCGGTAGAGCTGGCCGACCTGGCTGAAGATGCCGAATTGCCGGAACATGCCCTCCATGCCGAAGGTCCGGCTCTCGTCGGGCACGATCGGCACGATGCGGTTGCCGATGTTCTTGTCGCGCAGGAGCGTGTTGAGCACCCGCACGAACGCCATGGTGGTGGAGATCTCGCGGCCCGCGGTTTCCTTCAGCTGGGCCGAGAAGGCGTCGAGCGGCGGGATCTGGAGGCTCTCGGAGCGCTGGCGCCGCGCCGGCAGCGGGCCGCCGAGGGCCTTGCGCCGGGCCATGAGGTAGTCGTGCTCCGGCGACCCCTCGGGGAAGCGGATGAACGGGATCTCGGCGATCTGGTCGTCGGAGAGGTCGATCCCGAAGCGGTCGCGGAACTGCTTGAGGACCGCCTCGCCCATCTTCTTCTGCTGATGGGTGATGTTCTGCGCCTCACCGGCCTCGCCCATGCCGTAGCCCTTGACGGTCTTGGCAAGGATGAGGGTCGGCTGGCCCTTGTGCTTCACGGCCAGATCGCCGAACGCCTGGAGCGGTTGCAGCGCCAGGACGGCGACCTCGCCGGCAAGGTCGCGTCCCTGGCCGAGCGCCTGACCACCCTGGCCGAACGGCAGGACCATGCCGACCGCGAGCAGTCGGCCCGCCTCGCCGCGCTGGTCGATAAGCTGGACAAGCGCCAGGGCGCGACACCGGTCGCGGCCGCTCCGCTCGCTCCCGCCCCGGCGCCGGTTGCCGCCGCGGCGCCCGTGGCGGCCCCGAAGCATGTCGCGGCGGAGCCTGCCTTGACCGGCAGCCTTCCCGACAAGCCGCCGGCGGCCAAGCCAGGCACCATCGAGGGTTGGGTGCTGCGCGACGTCTATGACGGGATGGCGATGATCGAGAACCGCAACCGCCGCCTCGTCGAAGTCGGCCCGGGCGATACGCTGCCGGGGGCCGGTCGGGTCGAGGCGATCGAGCGCCGCGGCAGGACCTGGGTCGTGGTCACCAGCAAAGGGGTGATCACCCCGCAGGCCTGGTAGGCGCCGCGCTCAGGCGTCCTGCAGGTCCGGGACCGTCTGCCCGGTGGGGGCGGGGCCCTGCGCCGGCAGGAAGCCGGCCGCCGCGCGCCGGCGACCGCGGGCCTTGGCCTCGGTCCGCGCGGCCTTGGTGGGATGAAGAAGCTCGGCGAGGCGAGCGAGGCTCTCGGCGTCGTCGAGGTTCCGTGACTCGAAATCGGGCATGATTGTCCCCCGGGCGCGCGGCCCGTGGCTGGTGGGGGGTACGCATACTCACGCTTGAGAACCAGTAACGGTGAAGAACTTGTACAGTTCCGTACCGCGCGGCACCGTGCAAGAAAAAGTTTCGGCCTACCGCCGAAAGACGGTGGCCGACTCCTGCGACAGTGCCTGAGGTTCTAAGCGCGCGCCCGCACGGTCGCCGTGCGCCAACGCACGTCGGGGCTCATGCAGCGCAAGATGGTCTTGTGTGCATTGCAGCGAATCGGCGAGACGCGACGACCCGGCCGATCGCGAATACCGGCTCATCAGTAGGGCGATAAGGGCGAAACCGCAGGCGATCGCGCCCCTGCCCGCGGCCGATGCAACCTCGATCGCGCGCGGATTTCTGTGGTGGTGAGCGGAACGAGCGTCGCCACAGCGTCGTCTCGCCACCCAACCGCGATCCCGCCCGATCGGTTCCATCGATGCGGGCAAGGCCGTTTGAGAAGAGGAAAGACGCAGGACCTTTCTCTGCCAGCTGAGAGAAAAATCCCGCGGTCGTTATTTGGCATTGATGTCTTCAGATAGTGCTGGAGATAGTGCTGGAATCCGCCGGAAGACGAGATCATGCGCTATGCTGTGATCTCTGGAGTCTGTCCGGGCGGCTCGCCAGCCTGCCGCCGGCCGGAATCCGTATCGGGCGTCAGCCCCGCGATTCGGTCGCGGCACGGGCCGACTGGGCCATGCGGATGAGTTCCCGCACGGTGAGTTCGTGGTGCTCGGGCGGCTCCGCCTCGACCATCCGCAGAGTGGCCTCGCGGGCCGAGGCTGCGCGTTGCGTGCGCCGGGTGAGCCCGGCCCGCCATGCCTGCGCCAACGCTATCATGGGTGCCCTCCCGTGACCGTTGAATAAAGGCTAACAAACCTTCACCAGGGGATAAAGTCTTGACAGGACGATTGTCCGCTCGGCCGGGTTCGCCGGGAATCCCGCCCGGCCCGCCAAGCGCTTGATGCTGCCTTGTTATTTGCCCAGGAGCGAGACGTCGCGAATCGGCGGATTCCTGTCCTGTTCTATGCTGGTCCCCGCACGGCCGGCGAATCGGCGGGCGAATCAGCCCGTATCCTCGCGCAGGAGCTCGGTGTTGAGGGCGAAGGCCGCCATCGCCCCCTCGGCGGCGGCCACGATGGCGAGCTGGACCCGCCGCGACGCATCGCCCGCCACGTAGAGGCCTGGTACGTTCGTCTCCTCGTAGTCGCCGGTCGGTACCGTGCCCTTGCGCGACAGGTCGCAGCCGAGCCGCTCGACGAGCGGGGAGGGGATGCAGGGTCCGGTGGTGAAGAACAGGGCGGCGCAGTCCAGCGCCGTGCCGTCGCGCAGGCGGACCCGCGAGAGCCGTCCGTCCTCGCCCTCGAGCCGAGCGACCGCACGCTCCTCGATCTGGATGCCGTTGCGGGCGAGGCGGTCGCGCTCCGGGTCTTCGAGGCCGCACGGCCCGTCGGTGCACAAGGTCAGGTCGCGGCTCCAGGCGGTGAGTTCGAGGGCCAGACCCTTGCCGGTCTCGCCCGGGCCGTAGACCGCGAGCGGCCGGCCGCGGTTCTCGTAGCCGTCGCAATAGGGGCAGTGATGGACGCCGTGGCCCCAATACTCCGAGAAGCCCTCGATGGCGGGCAGGTCGGTGCGCAGGCCGGTGGCGAGGATCATCCGACGGGCATCGGCCCGGCGCTGGTCGTCCATCACCACCCGGAAGCCGTCCGGCGCCCGCACCGCGTCGATGACGCGCCCGTCCCAGATCTCGACCGTGTCGTAGGCGGCGAGTTCCCGCCTCGCCTCGTCGCGTAAGGAGCCGGGGGCGCGGCCGTCGCGGCCGAGGAAGCCATGCATGCTCGGCGTCACCGCGTTGCGCGGGTGGCCGGCATCGATCAGCAGCACCCGGCGCCGGCAGCGCCCGAGGATGAGCGCCGCCGACAGGCCCGCCGGCCCGCCGCCCACGATGATCACGTCCCGCATGTCGCATCACTCCGCGCCGCATGAAGGGGAGACGCGCCGGCGCGTGGCGGGGTTCGCGGGTGCAACAAAAAAGGGCACTCGCGCGCCCTTCTTCAGCCGTATTGCGGGCCGCGCGCCTCAGGCGGCAGCGGTGTTGGTGGCGATGCCCTTCTCGGTGAGCAGCTGCTGCAGCTCGCCGGACTGGAACATCTCCCGGGTGATGTCGCAGCCGCCGACGAACTCGCCCTTGACGTAGACCTGCGGGATCGTCGGCCACTGCGAGTAGGCCTTGATGCCTTCGCGGATCTCCATGTCCTCGAGCACGTTCACGCCCTTGAACGGCACCCCGAGGTAGTTGAGGATCTGGGCCACCTGGCCCGAGAAGCCGCACATCGGGAATTGCGGCGTGCCCTTCATGAACACGACCACGTCCTGGGACTTGATCTCGGTCTCGATGCGGCTGTTGACGTCGGTCATGGGCTCTACCTTCCGTGTGTGCCGTAGCTAGTGATGGTCGCGCGGGTTTTGCAAGAGCGCGGCGCAGGGGCGCCCGATCGGGAGGGAAGCCCTCGGCCGCGGCGACTCTCTGCGCGCCGTCCCGATCGATCCGCTGCCGCATCGATCGCGTGTCGCGCCGACTTGCCGTCGCGGGGATCGCGAGGATCTCAGCGCGTCACCCGCGTCCCGAGGGCGCGGAGGGCCGCCTGCTGCTCCGCCCGGGCGACGTCGCCGTCGGAGAGGCTCGGCTGATCCATGCGGCCCTCCCCGGGCGTCAATCCTGCGGCACGCCCGTGGTCAGGGCAAGGGCGTGTAGCACGCCGCCCATGCGCCCCTGGAGCGCGCCGTAGACCATCTGGTGCTGCTGCACCCGCGACTTGCCCTTGAACGCCGCCGACACGACGGTAGCGGCGTAGTGGTCGCCGTCGCCGGCGAGGTCGCGGATCTCGACCGTGGCGTCGGGCAGGGCCTCCCGGATCATCGTCTCGATCTCGCGGGCATCCATCGGCATCGGATCGTCTCCTGTTCAGGCCGCATCGGCGGCCGGGCCCGCCATATAGGTCGGCAGCCAGCCCTCATGCGCCTGGCGCAAGGTCTCGAGGGCGATGATCTCGTCGCCCGGCAGGGTTAGCGAATCGGCGCCGGTGACGCCGATCACCGCCGCGTCGATCCCCTGCGCGCTGGCGCTGTAGAGGAGGTCGGCGACCGCGTCGGGCTCCACCGCCAGGAGATAGCGGCCCTGGTCCTCGCCGAACAGGTAGGCGTGGCAGGGAACCGGCAGCGGGCATTCGGGCAGCACCGCGCCGATCTTGCCGGCCATTGCCATCTCGGCGACCGCGACCGCGAGGCCGCCGTCGGAGAGGTCGTGGACGGTATCGACGATCCCCGAGGTGATCAGCCCGCGCACGAAGTCGCCGTTGCGCTTCTCGGCAGCGAGGTCCACCGGGGGCGGCGCCCCCTCCTCGCGGCCACAGATCGTGGCGAGATAGGCCGACTGCCCGAGCCAGCCCTTGGTCGTGCCGATCAGCACCAGGGCGTCGCCGTCGCGCTTGAAGGCGATGGTGGCGATCCTCGTCACGTCGTCGATCACCCCGACACCGCCGATCGTCGGGGTCGGCAGGATGCCGACGCCCTCGGTCTCGTTGTAGAGCGAGACGTTGCCGGACACGACCGGGAAGTCGAGGGCGCGGCAGGCCTCGCCGATGCCCTGGATGCAGCCGACGAACTGGCCCATCACCTCCGGCTTCTCCGGGTTGCCGAAGTTGAGGTTGTCGGTGATCGCCAGCGGACGGCCGCCCACAGCCGTGATGTTGCGCCAAGCCTCGGCCACCGCCTGCTTGCCGCCCTCGACCGGATCGGCCTCGCAGTAGCGCGGGGTCACGTCGGTGGTGAGCGCCAGGCCCTTCGGCCCGTCCTCGACCCGCACCACCGCGGCGTCGCCGCCGGGCTTCTGCACGGTGTTGCCGAGGATGAAGTGGTCGTACTGCTCGTAGACCCAGCGCTTCGAGCACAGGTCGGGCGAGCCGACGAGTTTTTGCAGCGCGTCGACGTTGCGCATCGGCGCCGCGACGTCCTCGGCCTTCAGCTCGGGCTGATAAGCGTTCTGGCGGTGCGGCCGGTCGTAGAGCGGCGCCTCGTCGCCGAGCTCCTTGATCGGCAGGTCGGCCACCGTCTCGCCGCCATGCTTGATGACAAAGCGGAGCGTGTCGGTGGTGTGGCCGATGATCGCGAAGTCGAGGCCCCACTTCACGAAGATGGCCTGCGCCTCCTTCTCCATGCCGGGCTTGAGCACCATGAGCATGCGCTCCTGGCTCTCCGACAGCATCATCTCGTAAGCCGTCATGCCGGGCTCGCGGGTCGGCACCGCGTCGAGGTTGAGTTCGACGCCGAGATTGCCCTTGGCGCCCATCTCGACCGCCGAGCAGGTCAGGCCCGCCGCGCCCATGTCCTGGATCGCGATCACGGCACCCGAGGCCATCAGCTCCAGGCAGGCCTCGAGCAGCAGCTTCTCCGCGAAGGGGTCGCCGACCTGCACGGTCGGGCGCTTCTCCTCCGAGGAGGCGTCGAAGGCGGCGGACGCCATGGTGGCGCCGTGGATGCCGTCGCGGCCGGTCTTCGAGCCGAGATAGACGATCGGGTTACCGACGCCCGTGGCGGCGGCGTAGAAGATCGCGTCGGCCTTCGCGAGGCCGACCGCCATGGCGTTGACCAGGATGTTGCCGTCGTAGCGGTTGTGGAAGCCGACCGCCCCGCCGACCGTCGGCACGCCGAAGGAATTGCCGTAGCCGCCGATGCCCGCGACCACGCCCGAGACGAGGTGGGGCGTGCGCGGATGGTCCGGCGCGCCGAAGCGCAGCGCGTTCAGGGCCGCGATCGGCCGGGCGCCCATGGTGAAGACGTCGCGCAGGATGCCGCCGACCCCGGTCGCCGCGCCCTGGTAGGGCTCGATGAAGCTCGGGTGGTTGTGGCTCTCCATCTTGAACACGCAGGCGAGCCCGTCGCCGATGTCGATGACGCCGGCATTCTCGCCCGGGCCCTGGATCACCCACGGCGCCTTGGTCGGCAGCGTCTTCAGGTGGAGGCGCGAGGACTTGTACGAGCAATGCTCGTTCCACATCGCCGAGACGATGCCGAGCTCGGTGATGGTCGGCTCGCGCCCGATCAGCCCGACGAAGCGCTGGTACTCGTCCTCGGTCAGGCCGTGCTGGCGCACGAGCTCGGGCGTGATGGAGACGTCGTTGCGGATCATGCGGCATCCTCTCGCCGGTCGGGCGGCCCTGCTGCCCGTGCGCTTACTGCCTGATGGGACCGGAAGGCAACTCGCGAGGACGCTTCGGGCCGCTTCGGTCAGGCGGCCTGCACCGTCGCGGCCGCGTGGCGCCGCCGGCTGCGGCGGCGGCCGAGATAGAGCAGGAGCCCCGTCACCCCGAAGAGCGGCATGGCGAGCGCCGCCAGCAGGAAGGCGATCCGGCCGGCGGACCCGAAGAACCGCCCCTCGTGCAGGGCCAGCATGCTGCCGGTCAGCCGGGCGCCGAGCGGCCGCTCGGCGTAGAGGTCGCGGGAGCCGAGGCTGCCGTCGGGACGGAAGCGCCACTCGTCGCGGGCCTGGGCGTGCGCGGCGTCGGGCGCCACCGCGCGGATGCGGATCGCCTCGCCCTCGCGGGCGGGCGCGAAGGAAGCGGTGGCGTAGCGGCCGTTCGTGGCCGTCGTGAAGGCTGCGAAGGCGGGATCGAGGGGCGCGGGCGCGCCCTCCCGTTTGCCCCCGCCCCGGGCGGGGGCGGATGCGGCCGGGCGTCCGGTGAGCAGCATCGTGACCCCGTCGCGGTACCAGCCGTAGGACCACCACAGGCCGGTCAGCGCCATGACGAGGTAGAGCACCAGCATCCACGTGCCGAAAACCGCGTGCAGCGACCAGTAGAGCGCCCGGCCGCGGCGGTTGAGCGCCGGCTTCAGCCAGATCCGCCAGTCGCGCCGTCCCTTCGGCCAGCGCAGGTAGAGGCCCGACAGCGCCAGATAGACGAGCGCCAGGGCCGAGGCGCCGGTGATCGTGCGACCCCAGCCGTCGCCGTTGCCGGGGAGCAGCAGCCAGCGGTGCAGCCGCCGCACGAAGGCGAAGAATTCCTCGCCCCGGGCCGGCCCGAGGATCCGGCCGTCATAGGGGTCGACATAGGTCTCGGTGCCCCGGCCGGGCCCCTCGGCGAGGCGCACCTGCGCCGCCCCGTCCGGCGCACCGCTCACGATCAGCAGCGTGACCCGCCGCCCCGGCGCCTCGTCCTTGAGGCGGGCGACCAGCGCGTCCGGCGTCAGGCGCGGCGTCTCCCGCACCGGGACGGTGACGATGCCGGGGCTCAGGAGGCCCGTGACCTCGTCCTCAAGGCTGAGGATTCCCCCGGTGACCCCGACCAGCATCAGCACGAGGCCGGCGGTCAGGCCGAGGAACCAGTGGATCTGGAACAGGGCGTTCCTCACCGGCGGGCCCCCGTGCTGGCCGCGCCGGCTGTCGTCGCGGGCGCGGGGCCTGCATCGGGGTGAGTCATGGTCCGTCTTCCCGCGTCGCGCGCCGGGCCGCAGATCGTCGTCGCAAGATCGCCGGCCGATATCCCGTTGATCCTGACGCTTATGCCTCGGGCAAAGAGAGTGTCAACGATGTCGGCGTCGATCGCAGCCGGAATATCATTATAATGATTCCAGCCTGGGCGCGATCACAAGGTCATGGGCGCCTGTTTACTTCGCCGGCGAGTGCATCTCACATGTAAGCCGCGGATGTGGGCGGCTGAGCGCAGTTTTGGCTTGACGAATCTCGCTCCCGCGCCGGACTCTTCCATCCGGCAACGCGACGCCGGCCCGCCAGGCCTTGAGACGATCGCGGCTGAGAGGAGAGGAAGCATGACGTCCATCCGCGAGGCGCTGCGTGGCGCCGTCGTCGCCGTGTCCCTGTGCGGTCCGTCCGCGCGTCTGGCGCTCGGGGGAGCCGCTGCGAGCTTGGTCGCCGCGACGCTGGCTCTCGCCGGCCCGGCCATCGCGCAGGAGACCGTGAAGATCGCCTTCATCGATCCGCTCTCGGGCGGGGGCGCGCCGACCGGCGAGGCGGGCCTGCGCCACTTCCAGTACATGGCCGAGGTGCTGAACGCCCGCCAGAAGCAGTTCCGTTTCGAGGTGCTGGCCTACGACAACAAGGTCAACCCGCAGGAGACCGTGATCGCCGCCCAGAAGGGCATCGATGCCGGCGCCCGCGTGCTGGTGCAGGGCAACGGCTCCTCGGCCGCCGCGGCGCTCACCGAGTTCGTCGCCAAGCACAACGAGCGCAACCCCGACCGCCAGGTCATCTACATCAATTACTCCGCCGTCGATCCGTCGCTGACCAACGAGAAGTGCAACTACTGGCACTTCCGCTTCGATGCCAACTCGGACATCAAGATGGAGGCGCTGACGAGCTTCATGAAGACGCGGCCGGAGATCAAGAAGGTCTATCTGATCAACCAGGATTACTCGTTCGGCCAGTCGGTGCGGCGGGAGGCCCGGGCGATGCTGAAGGCCAAGCGGCCCGACATCGAGATCGTCGGCGACGAGGTGACGCCGCTGCAGAAGGTCAACGATTTCGCGCCCTACATCGCCAAGATCAAGGCGTCGGGAGCGGATTCCGTCATCACCGGCAACTGGGCGCAGGACTTCAACCTGCTGCTCAAGGCCGCTGCCGAGGCCGGGCTGCAGGCGGGCTTCTACACCTACTATGCCGGCGGCACCGGCGGGCCCTCGGTCGTGCGCCAGACCGGGCTCGCGAACCGGGTGTTCGAGGTGTCGCAAGGGAGCGCCAACGAGGGCGAGGCCGCCACGCAGGACTTCGAGGCCGCGTTCCGGGCCCGCACCGGCATCGGCTCCACCTATCCGCGCGTCTTCAACGCGATGAACGCGCTCGTGACGGCGATGCAGGAGGCCGGCTCCTCCGAGGCGCGCAAGGTGGCGCCGAAGCTCGAACAGGCCCGGCTCAAGCCGTATACCGGCAGCGAAGGTTTCGTGCGCCCCGACGACCATCAGTATTTCCAGACGATGTTCGTCTCGTCCTTCGGCCCGATGGAGCCCGGCATGCGCTTCGACGAGGAGGGCACCGGCTGGGGCTGGAAGATGGTCGGCCGGGTCGAGACCAAGGACACGCTGGTGCCGACCACCTGCCGGATGAACCGGCCGAGCTGACGCCAGGGGCTCGGGGGACGGGCTCCTTACGAAGCGCGGTCCGCCTCCGCGAGCGCATCCAGGAACGCGTCGAGCATGGCGGCCGCGAAGGCCTCCATGTTGGCGGCCCGGTCGCCGTTGCGGGTCTCGAGGGTCAGGCGGCGCGTCATGGGGCCGGACACCGACAGGCAGGTATGGCCAGCGGCATTGCCGTAGCGGTTGCCGCCCGGGCCGGCGGCGCCGGTCTCGCACAGGCCCCAGACGGCGCCGTGGCGCTCGCGTACGAGGACGGCCACGCGCTCGGCATAGGGTTCGCTGGCGCTGCGCAGGCCGGCCATCCCGGCCTCGTCGAGCCCGATCAGGGCGCGCCGCGCCTGTGCGGTATAGACCACCGCGCCGCCGAGGTAATAGGCGGAGGCGCCCGGCACCGCCAGGAGGGCCGCCGAGACCAGGCCCCCCGCGGAGGATTCGGCCACCGCGACGGTTTCCCGCCGGGCCGTCAGCCGGGCGGCGATGCGGTCGGCCCTCTCGATCAACGCGTGCAAGCGGCATCCTCCTGCTGGAGGGAGAAGCCTATCCGGTCGGGTCCTACTCCGCCAGGGCGCCCTCGTCGTCGGCGCCGGTCGGCGCCAGCCGCACCCATGCGTCGAGAGCCCGGCCGATGCCGAGGCCGACGAGGCCCACGAAGCTCAGCGACAGGCCGATATGGAGGAAGAGGGACGCGTCAGACATTGTACTCACCCGACTTGAAGGATCAGAGGTGAACCGCGGAGGCTACGCGCCCCGTGGTTCCGGTTCATGGGCTCCCTGTGGCTTGGGGCGGTGCCGGAGGGCACCACCTTCGAGGACCGGCGGCGCCGGCTTTGAGGGATGCGGGCATCCCGGTCAGGAGAGGTGTCGCACCGCCTTTGGGCGGAACGATGGTCCTGATGTGGCATCAGGCTAGCCCCGGCCGGACCGGGCGGGCGGTGTGCTCGCGCACCTCGACGGTCATCCGGAGCATCACGCCGCTGCCGCGAGCACCCGCTCGGCGAGGGCGCTGTCCGCCGCGAACGGACCGGGCTCTCCCGGTGATCGCGATGGTCCCGTCCTGCCCCAATCCCGCCGCTCCCGCGCTGCGACCGCATCCTGAGCGATCCCGGCGTCAACGCACGACAATCCGCTGCGGTGCCAATCAATCGCGCAAAATCTCTCGCCCCGGGGACCGGAACCACGGGGCTTCGCGCTTGAGGCCTCGAACTTGCACCGATAAGGCCACGCTTGTCGTCCTGTCAGGGATCCTCGTTCCGTGCCGAACCTCGAAACCGTCGTGAGCGAGATCGTCGACGAGATGCGGAAGCGTCCCGATCGCGGCGAGGTGGCGCGCTACATCCCTGAGCTCGCCCGGGTCGATCCCGGCCATTTTGGGCTCGCGGTGATCGCCGCCGACGGCACGGCGGCGGCGGCGGGCGATTGCGACGTGCCGTTCTCGATCCAGAGCATCTCGAAGGTCTTCACCCTGACGCTGGCGCTGGGCATGGTCGGCGACCGGCTGTGGCAGCGGGTCGGGCGCGAGCCCTCGGGCAGCCCGTTCAACTCCGTCGTGCAGCTCGAATACGAGCGCGGCATCCCCCGCAACCCGTTCATCAATGCCGGGGCGATCGCCGTCACCGACCTGATCCTGTCGCGCCACCAGCCGCGCGAGGCGATCGGCGAGATCCTGCGCTTCATGCAGTTCCTGGCCCAGGACACGAGCATCACCATCGACGAGGCGGTGGCCGCCTCCGAGCAGCGCACCGGATTTCGCAACGTCGCGCTCGCCAACTACATGAAGTCGTTCGGGGTGATCGACAATCCGGTCGAGTACACGCTCGGCGTCTATTTCCACCACTGCGCCATCAGCATGACCTGCCGGCAGCTCGCGGTGGCGGGGCGGTTCCTCGCCCATTCGGGGCGCGATCCCAGCACCGGCCTGTCGGTGGTGCAGGCCGAGCGGGCGAAGCGCATCAACGCCGTGATGCTGACCTGCGGCCATTACGACGGCTCGGGCGAGTTCGCCTACCGGGTCGGCCTGCCGGGCAAGAGCGGCGTCGGCGGCGGCATCCTGGCGGTGGCGCCGGGCAAGGCCTCGATCGCCGTATGGGCGCCGGGGCTGGATGCCGCCGGCAATTCCCATCTCGGGCGCATCGCCCTGGAGCGGCTGACGAAGCGCCTCGGCTGGTCGATCTTCGGCGAGTAGGCGCGGCCCCGGCAGGGGCCTCATGCGAGGAGCGGCCTCGCGCCGAAGCCTCACGGCTTGCGCGAGCGCTCCTCGCGAATCGCCTCGTCGTGGTAGCCGCCGCTCGCCGGCATGATCTCCGGGCCGCGCTCCCGCGCCACGGGGGTCGGGACCGTCCAGTCGTTGCGGCCGCCGCGGCTGCGGCCGCCGGCCGGGAACGCGTAGATCTTCGCGGTGGTACGCGGGCCGGTGGTGCTCATCGAGTGGCCTCCCGTGAGGGCCGCGCGGGCTCGCGACGGCCTCTGAGATCGTAACGAAGTGTGCCTGGGGAATGCGCGGTTTGACCACGGAAAAATCAGTGGTTGGCTATAATTCGTGCATGCCTGCGCTTGCGTCGCCGGCTGAATTCGCGGGTGTGGCGCTTGGCTGGGCGTCCTGGCGCCCTGGCGCGCAACGAGGCAAGGGTCTGAGGCAAGGGGGCCTCCCGCCCGGTGGGACGACGCGTCCCTTCGGGCGCCGGTCACCGGGAGAGTCGTCGAGAACGCGCCGCTCCCGCGATCGTTCCGGTCTTCGTCCGGGCTTGGCACGGGACGTGCAAGCGAGGGGAAGCCGCTGGCGGGTGATGGGCGCCGACGAGGAAGCCGGGCTCCATCGGAACCTGAAGAGAGACGCGAGATGACCAAATACAAGCTCGAGTATATTTGGCTTGACGGCTATGCGCCGACCCCGAACCTTCGCGGCAAGACCCAGATCAAGGCCTTCGACAGCTTCCCGACCCTCGAGCAGCTCCCGCTGTGGGGCTTCGACGGCAGCTCGACCCAGCAGGCCGAGGGCAGCTCCTCGGATTGCGTGCTGAAGCCCGTCCGCCACTTCCCCGACCCGGCCCGCACCAACGGCGTCCTGGTCCTGTGCGAGGTCATGATGCCGGACGGCACGACCCCGCACCCGTCGAACAAGCGCGCCACCATCCTGGATGACGAAGGCGCCTGGTTCGGCTTCGAGCAGGAATACTTCTTCTACAAGAACGGCCGCCCGCTCGGCTTCCCCGAGACCGGCTACCCGGCGCCGCAGGGCCCGTACTACACCGGCGTCGGCTTCTCCAACGTCGGCTCGGTCGCCCGCCAGATCGTCGAGGAGCATCTCGACCTCTGCCTCGCCGCCGGCATCAACCACGAGGGCATCAACGCCGAGGTGGCGAAGGGCCAGTGGGAGTTCCAGATCTTCGGCAAGGGCTCCAAGAAGGCCGCCGACGAGATGTGGATGGCGCGTTACCTGATGCAGCGCCTCTGCGAGAAGTACGAGATCGACATCGAGTACCACTGCAAGCCGCTCGGCGACACCGACTGGAACGGCTCGGGCATGCACGCCAACTTCTCGACCGCGTTCATGCGCGAGGTCGGCGGCAAGGCGTATTTCGAGGCGCTGATGAAGGCCTTCGGCGATGCCCGTGAGGACCACATCGCCGTCTACGGCCCGGACAACCACATGCGGCTGACCGGCAAGCACGAGACCGCCTCGATCCACACCTTCAGCTGGGGCGTGGCCGACCGCGGCGCCTCGATCCGGGTGCCCCACAGCTTCGTCAACAACGGCTACAAGGGCTACCTCGAGGATCGCCGTCCGAACTCGATGGGCGACCCCTACCAGATCGCCTCGCAGATCCTGAAGACGATCTCGACCGTTCCGACCGAGGTCTCGGCCGCGGCCTGAGCCTCTTCGGAAGCGGTGAAGGATTGAGCGGCGCGGGCCCAGAGGGCCCGCGCCGTTTTTCGTCGCGATCAGGGCGTGCAGGGTCGGACGAGAGCCCGCGACTCTGATGACGCGGAGATGTATTGAGGCCTGGCCTCGTCAGACTTGGCGTCCGCGGACAGCACACCGTTACGGACTGAAGATCAACGTCAGGTAGGTCAGGAACACCACCAGGTGCACCGCGCCCTCCAGCACCGTGGTGCCTTGGCGCGAGAAGGTGATGACGCTGAGCAGCAGCGTCATGGCGAGGACCGCCATCTCGGCCGGGGCGAGGCCCAGAACCACCCGCTGGCCCGAGATGAGGCCGATGCCGAGCACCGCCGGCACGGTGAGGCCGACCGTCGAGGTCACGGCGCCGAGGCAGAGATTGATCGCCCGCTGGAGCTGGTCGCGCCGGATCGCCTTGAGGGCGCTGATCCCCTCCGGGGTGAACACGATCGCCGCGATGATGACGCCGCCCAGCGCCGAGGGCGCGCCGAGCGCCTTGATGCCGTGGTCGAGGATCGCCGCGAGGCTCTTCGACAGCAGCACGATCGGCAGGAGGCTGGCGAGGAGCAGGCCGGAATGGCGCAGGATCGCGCCGCCTCCCGCATCCGGATGGACTTTCGCTGCCTCCGGCGCGGCGGCGCCCGGGGCGATGAAGTCGGTGAAGAAGTCGCTGTGCCGCCCGGTCTGGAGCAGCAGGAAGATGCCGTAGAGCACCACCGTCAGCACCGAGAACGCCACCGCCTGGAGGGTCGTGAGCGAGCCGTCCGGGGTCGAGGTGGTGAAGTTCGGGATGATGAGCGCGATGGTGGTGAGCGGGATGATCGCCGCCAGGTAGGCGCCGGCGCCGTCGAGGTTGTAGTTCTGGCGGTGGTGGCGCAGGCCGCCGAGGATCAGCCCGACGCCGACGAGGCCGTTCATCACGATCATGATGACGGCGAACATCGTGTCGCGCCCGAGGGTCGGGGCGGCCTTGGCCCCGAGCATCACGGCGGCGACGAGCGCCACCTCGATGATGACGATCGACAGCGTCAGGATCAGGGTGCCGTAGGGCTCGCCGAGCCGGTCGGCGAGTTCTTCGGCCTCGTGCACCACCCCGAAGGCCGACCACAGGATGACGGAGAACAGCCAGGCGAACAGACCCGCCGCCACCAGCGGCGCGTCGAGCCCGCCGAGCCAGCCCCCGCCGAACACCGCGAAGGCCGCCACCGTCGCCCACGCCACCCCGAGCCGCACGATCATCATCTGCCCAAAAGCCCCCGAACTGCCCCGCTGACTCAAGGGTAGGGCAGGGGGCGGGGGCGTCCAGGCGTCGGCCCCGGCACGGGACGGCGTCAGCCCCGGCGGGCGGAGGCGTCAGCCGCCATGCGCGAAGGCCCAGTACAGCTCGCGGGCCTTGCGGAACAGCGGCCCGGGCGCGAACGTCCGGCCGTCGAGGGCTGTCACCGGCACGACCTTGGCGAAGTTGCCGACGGAGAAGACCTCGTCGGCGCTCATCAGGTCGTCGACCGTCAGCGTCTTCTCGACCACGGGGACACCGGCCTCGCGCAGGAGCGCGATCACCCGGCCGCGGGTGATGCCGGCCAGGAACGTGCCGTTCGGCACCGGCGTGGAGACCACGCCGTCGCGGGCCATCAGCACGTTGGCGGTGGCGAACTCGGCGACGTTGCCGAGCGCGTCGCGCATCAGCGCGTTGCCGAAGCCGCGGGAGGCGGCCTCCGCGATCGCCCGGGCGCTGTTCGGGTAGAGGCAGCCGGCCTTGGCGTCGAGGGGCGCGGTGTCGGGCGTCGGGCGCCGGAACGGCGACAGGGTGGCGGTGAAGCCGGTCGGCGGCGGCATCGGCGCCTCGTAGAGGCACAGGCACCAGTTGGTCGAGGCCGGGTCGAACCGCACCGCGCCGCCCAAGCCCCCTTCCGCCCAGTACATCGGGCGGATGTAGAGCGCGGCGTCGGGCGCGAAGCGCTTGAGCCCGTCCTGCACCAGCTCGGCCCAGGTGCCCTCCGCCACCACCGGCTCGAGGCCGAAGGCGGCGGCCGAGCGGTTGACCCGGGCGAGGTGGAGGTCCAGGTCCGGCGTCACCCCCTCGAAGGCGCGGGCGCCGTCGAACACCATCGAGGCGAGCCAGGCGGCATGGGTGCGCGGCCCCATCATCCGCACGTTGCCCGGGTGCCAGGCGCCCTCGAAGTAGGTCCAGGTCTCCTCGGTCTCAGCCCCTCGGGTCTCGCTGTCTCGGGTTCGTTTCGAATCGGCCATCACGCGCTCCCAACACCCGTTTCCGCATGATCGCGCGGGCCGGTCGCGGCTGTCCATGCCGGAGATCGTCGGCGGGACGATCGTCCGCGCGAGAGCGGGGCGAGGGGGAGGGGCGTGAGGGAGCGGATTGCGCCGGCCGCACGTCAGGCGACGTCGAAATCGCCGGAGCGCCGGGCCAGCAATTCGAGGGTGCGGATCACCGCCATGCCGACCCGGTCGGCGTCGAACATGCCGTCGTCTGTCGCAGGCTCGACGCCGACCGGGCCGACCTGGCCGGCGGGCGTGTCGATCACGACCTGGTAGACGTCGCCGCGCAGGCCCGAGCGGGTGCGCACCAGCGACACGGCGTGGGTGCCGACCTCGCCGTAGGTCTTGATGTACTGCATGGGAGTCTGTGCGCGGGGTTTTCTCGCATCGCCGTTACGGGCCTTGGCCGCACGCTGGAAATCCGGACGGATGACGTTGTCCATCTGCCTCTCCCGCTGGTTGCCGCTCAGTCTGCCATGGCTGCTCGTCGGTTGGGTCGGTCGCGCCGCCGGGCCCGTCATGGGACCGATCGGCGGCGATCGGACCGCCGCCGCGCGCTTCGGGGCGAAGTCCCGGCTGGGTCTGGCGTCCTGCCGAGCTTCGCCTTGCCGTCTGGTATCGCATGGCCGGGTTGCGTGCGGATTGCGCGAAATGTTGCGAGCGCCTCACGCCGCAACGCCGCCCGCGGCGGGGGCCGGGGCGGCGAGAAGCCTTAGGGGCGAGGAGCCGGAGAGGGAAGGGGAAGGTGGGGCGTCCGCCCGTTGGTCACCCGGGCCCGGCCGCCGCGAGATCGGTCGGCGTCGGGTTCAGTCGTCGCGGTGGTGCCGGTGCGGGCCCGGATGGTGGCGCGGTCCCATCGGCCGGGTCAGCATCGCGGCGCGCTGCTTCTGTGCCTGGTCGAGGGTGGCATAGAGTGGCTGCGAGGCGTCGGCGAGCTTGCGCAGGGCGTCCGAGCGCGCCGCCAGGGCGTCGGCCCGGGCCCGGATCGCGTCCGGCGCGGTCTCGGCGACAGGATCGCGGTCGCGCCCACGCCGGGCCTCGCGCTGGTCGCGCCGGACCTTGGCGAGGTTGCGCATCGCGTCCTCGACCGGCGGCCATAGTTTCTCCTGGTCGGGGGTGAGCTTCAGCCCGGCATGCAGGGCCGCGACGCGGGCGTCGGTGAAGGCCTGGACATCCTCGGCGCTGAGGTGGTGCCGGCCACCGGGTCCGCCCGGCCGATCGCCACCCATGTCGTCCGCGTGGGCGACCTGCGTCGGCCGCGGCGCCTGCGCCAGGGCACAGCCGAGCATCCCCACGCTCAAGATTCCTGCCAAAGCCCCGGTGGTGAGACTGCGTCGCATGACTCGAGGTCCTCGTGCGGCCACCCGTCGGGCCGCCGAGATGGCAGAGTGCGCGCGGCCGGATGGCCCGGACCTCGCCGCCAGATTACGGTTTGGTCACCCGCCTCCGGTCGACGATGTGGCACACGATGATCGCCGAGCAGCACACGAACGCGACCGGCTTGACGCTCCCTGGCTTGACGTTCTCTTGCCTGGCGTCCGCGGCCGTGCGGAGCGGTCCGAAGAAGATCGTGGTCATCCCCAGCCTCCGTAGTCTCGCGGCCGTTCCGCGGATCAAGGGCGTCGACCCTGGGCCTTGCCGATCATGAGCCCTGTCATCGGCAGACGACACGTTAGCGACGATCGGCGTAACCTCACCGATGGGTGTAGCCCGCAGGCGCGAACGGAGCAGGGCCGTGGCCATTCCTCCTTCGCCGCGGCGGCGACCGGCAAGACCGGCGCCCGGATGGGCGAGGCCGAGGCCCGCTACGTCGCCGACATCCTCGCGGCCGGGTCTGCCTCCCTGGCGACGAGCCGCGTCGCGCTCAGCAAGGCCTCCGGGGGCGACGTGAAGCGATTCGCGCGCTGCGAGGTCGCCGAGCAGGAGACCATCGCCGACGTGCTCAAGGCGATGCGCGGCCCCGCCCAGACCGCATCCGGCCAGGCGAAGCCGCCGTTCGAGCCCGAGGTGACCGGACAGCTCGACCCGAAGGGCAAGGCGATGCTGGACAAGCTCGAACAGGCCGAGTCCGGCAAGGCCTTCGACATGGATACGTCCGCGGCCAGATCGATGGCCGTCAGGCGCTCCGGAAGATCCAGGAGCCCTCCCTCGCCAGCGGCTCGGATCGCGAGACGATCGGCGTCGCCAAGCTCGCCCGCGGCCAGATCCGCGAGCACCGGGCGCTGCTCGCCGACATCGAGAAGGATCTGAAGGACTAACGACGAACAACGCCCCCGGCCTATGCCTCGGGGCGCTTCTCCGACGGGCCTTCCGCGAATCGGGCGACGCCCTGGCTTGCCAACGCGTCGCCCGCTTCTTGTGGAACCTGCCGAGGCTCCGGCCGGACCCTCACCCTTCGGCGGCGGCGCCCATCATCCGCTGCATCTGAGAGAGCTGCGAGATGTGCAGCCGGATCAGCGGCAGGGCGCCGCGGGCGATGCGGCGCAGGGCCGGATCCTCGCCGCTCCGGGCGTAGGTGCCGTGAATCATCATCGCCTCCTGGTGGCCCTGGAGCGACGCGCTGACGAAGGCGGCGTCGTATTGGGGACCGCCCTGCATGCCGGAGAGCTGCGCCTGGATCTGCGCCTTCTGCTCGTCCGACGTCATGCCGCCGGGAGCGCCGCCGCCGCCCGGAACCCCGAGCACGCCGCCGACGGTGCCGACCGCCGCGCCGGCCACGCCGCCCGCGACCGCCAGCGGGGCCGCCACCAGGCCGCCGACGAGCCCGCCGGGGCCCGGCTGGCCGCCGACCGGCAACGCGGCGGCGCCGCCGGTCACCCCGTCGATCATGTTGGCGAGGTTGACCTGCTCGTTGACCTCAGCCCGCGCGAACCGCTTCACCCGCGGGTTGCCGGTCTTGGCGAAGGCGTCGCGCGCGGTGTTCTCGAGGAAGAGACCGCCCTTGGTGGCCATCGCCAGGTAGACGGGCGTCGGCATGGCGCCGGCCGGTGTCGGTTGCGCCACGGCAGTACGGGTGACCGCGAGAGCGGCCGTGGCGGAGAGCATGCTGACCAGGACGTCGCGACGATGCATGGATGTGGCTCCCAACGAAGGCCCGCATCCCGGCGCTCGCGGGCCTGGATGCTCGGGGGGAGTAAATTTCTCGCCCGGCCGACGTTCCGTCCCACCACTTCCCGGATCGCGACCGCGGCGATATCGCGCAGTCCCGGCTTTGGCTTCAGGCCCGCCGCGGCCAGGGCTCGGCCGTCCTGCGACGGGTCCAGCGCCGCCACGGCCGGCTCATCAGCACGAAGGCCAGCACCACGCCGACGGCGTACCAGGCGTGCATGCTCTCGTAGCCGCCCTCCGGCGTCCAGGCGAAGCCGCCCAGGAACACGTAGGAGACGGCGGCCGCCAGGGTGCGGAAGGCGAGCAGCCAGGGATGCTGCAGGATCGGGTCGCCGTTGACGACGGCGATCCCGAGCCCCGTCAGGGCGAAGAGCAGGCCGCCCAGTGGCAGGCCGAGGAACAGCGAGAGCACGGCGCGCAGGAACAGCCCCGGCCAGTCGCGGCGGGTACGGGCGGGCGGAGGGGCGTCGGTCACGGGCGTGTTCGGCATGCGGCTTTCGGCGCTGGCGGGCCGCGCGAGGGCGCGGCCGCGACGGGACAAGCGTCCAGCGTGTAGCGCAATCCGCGCCGGTCGCTCCAGGGCGTCGCGCGGTCAGCCGGTCAGGTTCGTCGCGTCCGGACCCCGCGCGGCGGCCAGTGCGTGTCCCGGTCGAGGTCCCCGACCCGGCAGGTCAGGCCCGGCGAGGGAATCGCGAGGTCGTCGTCGAGGCCGGCCAAGGCCGTGGTCGTCCAGCCCGCGGCCTCGCGGGCGTGCACGCGCTCTCCTGCCCCAAGACGAGGATGGCCCGGCAGGGGCCGTGCTCCCGGTAGAGCCTGACCGTCATGTCGATCCAGCGCGCGCTGCCGGCCGGCGTCAGGCTCTCGCCGGTGGTCGAGACCACCTCGGCGAGGGGCATGCGCGGCCAGGGAACCCGATGCCCGGCGGTTGGACGGCGTAGGGGCTCTCGTCGTGACCCCGCAGCGCGGCCTTGAGCAGCGTCCGGAGGTCGGTGGCGATGACGTTGTGCTCCATGAAGGGCGGCGTCATCATGACCGGAATCTCCTCGATCCGTTCCCAGCGCTCATTGTCCGGCCGTTCCGCCTGGAAGGCGCGGAACCCGGCCCCGACATCCGGGATGGGTACGCGACCGCCGCGAGAGACATGGCTCCGCTCCTCCTCTGTCGGGCCCAGGATGTCATCCCAGGCCCGCGGGTCACCCCGGGATCTGGTCGCGGCCCCGCTCAGGTCTCCAGCTCGCTGTCCCAGTACAGGTAGTCGACCCAGGTGTGGTGGTACTGGCGGTGGTCGAATTCCGGCTGGCGGCGATGCAGCTCGTGGCGACTCGGCCGGCGCGGCTCGTTGAGGAGGGGCATCTCGGCCTCCTCGGGCGTGCGGTTGGCCTTGCGCAGGTTGCACGGGCTGCAGGCCGCGACGACGTTCTCCCAGCTCGACTGGCCGCCGCGGGAGCGCGGCACCACGTGGTCGAAGGTCAGGCCGCCGGAGGGCAGGCGCAGGCCGCAATACTGGCACGAGAACGTGTCGCGCAGGTAGATGTTGTAGCGCGTGAAGGCGGGGCTGCGCGCCATGGCGACGTAGCTCTTGAGCGCCACCACGCTCGGCACCCGCAGGGAGCGGCTCGGGGAGCGGGCCTCGACGTCGTAGCTCGCCACCAGGGTGACGCGGTCGAGGAACAGGGCCGTGAACGCATCCTTCCACGACCACAGCGAGAGCGGATTGTACGAGAGCGGCCGGTAATCCGCGTTGAGCACGAGGGTTTGAAGGTCCAGCATCATCCTGCCCTGGCGACGGGCCGACCGCAGAGAGGGGAGCCGGCATGATGCCGGTCCTCGCATCGCTCGCCAGGAGAGGGGATGGGGACCATCGCCTATCCTCCGAGCCGGTCGGGGAGAGTGGGGGGACACGGCGGATGCCCGCCACGGCCGCTCGGGGAGCGGACGCCGGGGGGCGCGGCCGGGATGCGATCCGGGCGCCGTCTGGGCTGCTGATGAGGGGCGATCACCGACATCCTCCCGCAGCAGAACGAAAAGGCCGAGTCCATTGGGGCTTAGTCTAATAGCAGCATGACAGGGTTGTGAAGGTTTCGAGCCGGGGCGTCTCGTCACGCCTCACACGATTCTGCCGCCCCCGGGATTCGGGCCCGAATCCCTGTCCCGATCCGCGTCCCGAGCCCCTGCGGCGGAGGCCGCCGGGGCTCGGCACCGATTTTCGCCCCATTGATCCGCGATGCCGCGGCCCGCCTCCGGGTCCCCCGTCCGGTTTCCTCGTCCGGGCGGATGACCTAGGTAGACGGCTCGAACCGACCCATCGCGAGGGAAGCCGGCCGTTCAAGCCGGGCCGCCTCGTCATGGCCAGGCCGGGCTGCCGGGAGACGAGCCTGAGACGCGGGTGAGAAGGATTGCGCATGAGACAGCTTCGCCGATGGACGATCGCCCTGGCGGCCGCGCTGCTGAGCCCCGGGCTCGCGGCGGCGCAGGGACATGTGGCGAAGCCGGAGCGGGCCACGGTCGCGCAGGCTCAGGCACCGGCCGGCAAAGGTGACACCAAGCCTGCCCAGCCCGCCGCCGGCCAGCCTCCCGCCGCGCCCGCTGCCGCGCCGGCGGAGCCGCCGAAACCCCCGCCGCAGACCCCGATCTCCGAGCAGATCAAGCAGATCCGCGCCCAGCTCGACGCCGAGAAGGCCGACCTCGACCAGCGCGAGCAGGCCCTGACCCACCGCGAGCTGAACAAGGACGATCTCGTCCTCCTGCGCGAGGGCATCCCGCCGGTGGCCGACCGGCTGCGCCAGGTGGTCGACCATCTCGGGCCGCGGCTGGACGCGGCCAAGGAGCGGCTGAACCAGCTCGGGCCGAAGCCGAAGGAGCCGGAGGGCGCCGACGTGGCGCAGGAGCGGGCCCAGCGCGAGGCCGGGGTCGCCGAGATCGACGACACCCTGCGGCTTGCCCGCTCGCTCCTGGTCCAGAGCGAGCAGATCACCGACCAGATCAGCAACCGCCGCCGCGCCGCCTTCACCCGCGCCCTGTTCGAGCGCACCGACGGCCTGGTGAGCCCGAACCTGTGGATGCGCGCCACCAGCGACTATTCCCGCGACCTGCGGGCGCTGAAATCCTCCCTCGACGACTCGGTCACCCAGGTCCAGCGCCGGGGCACGGCGCTCAACCTGTTCCTGCTCGCGCTCGCGATCGGCGTCTCGGTGGCGCTCTATGTCGGGCGCCGGCACATCGCCCCGCGGATCGGCCACCGCTCGTCCAAGACCGCGCAGCCGACCCGCTACGCCCGGGTGATGGCGGCCTGGCGGGTCTTCCTCGTCGGCGCGGTGCCGGCGGTGCTCGGCAGCTTCCTCGTCGGCTACACCCTCGACGTGACCGAGCTCCTGCCGGTGCGCCTGCTGCCGGCAGCCCACCGGATCGTCGCCTCGCTGGCCTTCGTGGCGGTCGTCGAGGCGATGGCCGACGCCCTGCTCTCGCCCGACCGCCCGGCCTGGCGCCTCGTCGCGATGACCGACGCCACCGCCGAGCGGCTGAACCGCCTGATCATCGCCATCGCCTCGGTGATCGCGGTCGGCCGCACCATCGAGGGGCTGAACGAGGGCTTCTCGCTCAGCCTGCCGGTCACCATCGTCACCAAGGGGGTCTTCGCCGCGGTGGTCGCCGTGGTGCTGGCCGAGGGCCTGCGCCGGTTCGCGGCCCGCGCCGACACCGACGAGGCCTGCCTCGGGCCCTACATCGCCGCCGAATCGACCGCCGGCATCGGCGGTCCCCTGCGCATCCTCGGCTGGATCGTCGTGGCGGCGATCGGCGTGTCGGCGCTGGTCGGCTACATCGCCCTGTCGTCGTTCCTGATCGACCAGCTGATGTGGACCGCGATCGCCGCGGCCATCCTCTACCTGGCGATCGCGAGCATCGACGCCGTGGTGAGCTCGGCCCTCCAGGACGATTCGCGCATCGCTACGGCCCTCCAGGCCAATACGGGCCTGCGCAAGCGCTCGCTGAACCAGATCGCGGTGCTGATCTCGGGCTTCGTCCGGGTGCTGCTGCTCACCGCCGCCGGGGTGCTGCTGCTCGCCTCCTGGGGCGTCGATTCGACCGACATCTTCACCTGGGCGCAGGCCGCGTTCTTCGGCTTCACCGTCGGCGGGGTGACGATCTCGCTCTCGACCATCGCCATCGCGATCGGGCTGTTCACGCTGGGCCTCGTCATCACCAGGGCGGTGCAGCGCTGGCTCGAGAACACCTACCTGCCGGCCACCGACCTCGATCCGGGCCTGCGCAACTCGATCTCGACGGTGAGCGGCTATGTCGGCTTCCTGCTCACCCTGGCGCTGGCCTTCTCCTATCTGGGCCTCAGCCTGGAGAAGCTCACCATCGTGGCCGGCGCCCTGTCGGTCGGTATCGGTTTCGGCCTGCAATCGATCGTCAACAACTTCGTCTCCGGCCTGCTGCTGCTCTGGGAGCGGCCGATCCGGGTCGGCGACCTCGTGGTGATCGGCGACAACGAGGGCTATGTCCGCCGCATCAGCGTGCGCTCGACCGAGATCCAGACCTTCGACCGCTCGGCCGTGATCGTGCCGAACTCGAACCTGATCTCCGGCGTGGTGAAGAACCGGGTCCGCGGCGACCGCACCGGCCGGGTCACGATCACCGTCAGCGTCCTGCGTAACCAGGACCCGGTCCACGCCGCCGAGCTGATCGTCGGCTGCGCGAAGGCCCATCCGGAGGTGCTGAAGGAGCCGCCGCCGCGGGTGGTCTTCCGCAAGATCGGCGATCCCTTCCTCGAATTCGAGCTGATCGCGATGATCAGCGACGTCGGCTCCCAAGCGAAGGTGCAGAGCGACCTCAACTTCGCGGTGTTCAAGACCTTGTCGGACGGGGGTCTCATCCCCAATCTCGGACCCGGTGCGAGCATCGTCACGGTTCAGGGGCTGGACGCGATGCAGGATGCCATGGGGCAGATCGCCCGCATGACGAATCCTGCCGCCTTCCGTCCCGAGGCCCGCAACGAGCCCGAGGCCGAGCGTCGCCGAACCCCCGAGACCGTGCCGTGAACCTCCGTCCCGCCGCGTCGAAGCGCCTCGCCCTCAAGCGAGTGGTCTTCCTGGCCCTGCCGCTCGCCCTCGCAGCCTGCTCGGCGACCGAGGCGACGCGGGTGTCGACCGGGGCGGCGGGACCGAGCCTGTACTGGCCGATGTCGGCAGCCGGTGCGCAGATCGACGCAGGCGCGGCCCGCGACATGATCGCCGCCTACCGCCGCAACAAGGGTTTGCCGCCGCTCGCCCTCGATCCCGGTCTCCAGCGCCTCGCCGAGACCGAGACCGCCGCGATGGCCGCCGCCGGCCGGCCGAGCCAGGCCGACATCGTCAAGACGGTGGCGGCCCGGATGGGCTACCCGGAGCCGGCCGCCAACCTCTCGGCCGGCTACCACACCCTGGCCGAGGCGTTCTCGGGCTGGCGCGACAGCCCGTCCCACAACGCCGTGATGCTCGATCCCGCGGCGACCCGGATGGGGATCGCGACGGCCTATGCGCCAGGGTCGAAGTACAAGGTGTACTGGGCGCTGCTGGTGGCGAAGTAGGCCGCCGGGCGGGCAGGCCGATCGTGCGGTCGGCCGGAGCCTGTCCCGAAGCAGGGACGATTGTCTTGGCCAAGTGTCTTGGGTCTTGGCCAAGTGTGTTGGTCATGTATCTTGGTCATATGGTCTGGCCAGCTGTTCTGGAGCCCAGGATTGCGGCGGTGATGACCGAGGGGCGCGGCGCGCGCTCATGCGTCGCACGGGCCGGGATGCGGGACTTTAAGGATCTGTTCGCCTTGCGGAAAGGACGGAGTTTATCGGGCGACCTCTCTTGCCTTACGTCATGTCGCTGAATGGAGAGATGACGCATGGCGACGCAGCCCCATTTCCGCGACGCGATCTGGGACGACTACGAGACCGCGGAGCCGCACCGCGAGACCCACTCCTTGCGGCCGTTCGTACGTATCGGCATCGCGGCGTTGGTCGTCGCCCTGGCGATCCTGGCGATCTCGAAGCTCTAGAGCCTTTTCCGACGAAGTGGGTACCGGTTCGTCGTAGGAGATGCGGCAACATCAAGGATCTGGAGCAGCACCCGATCGCAGCGCGACCGGGTGCTGCTCTAGGCTCGTCTCCGCCGGACCGGTATCCACGTCGTCGGAAACTCTCTCGGTGGGGAAGGGCAGGGTCGGCGATGCGGGGGCTCTCGAAGGTGGTCCGGATTCTGCGCCAGGACGGCCTGCGCAACCTCGCGAGCCGTGGGCTCGGCTTTGCCTATCGGCGCGGCGTCCGTCCGCTCTTGCCGGTCTCCGGGCCGGCGCGCCTCGGCGGGGTGCTGACCTGCAATGGCCTGACCGTCGCCGACCGGTACGTCCCCCGCGCCTGGCTCCCGTGGTGGATGACCGATCCGAGCGGCAATTCGAGCTACGAGGCGGCCCTGGTCGGTGGTCTCGGTGCCCATGTCCGGCCCGGAGACCGCGTGGTCGTGATCGGGGGCGGCATCGGCGTCACGGCGGTGAATGCCGCCCTGCTCACGGGCCCGTCCGGCCCTGTCACGTGCTTCGAGGGCAGCCTGGACAATTGCCGGCTCGTCGGCAGAACGGCGGCGCTGAACGGGGTCGGGAACCTGACCGTCCGGCACGCCGTCGTCGGCTCGTCCATCGCCGTGTATGGGAGCATCACCGGGCGAGGGGAGGTGCTGCCTGCCGCCGAGCTTCCGCCCTGCGACGTGCTCGAGCTCGATTGCGAGGGAGCCGAAATCGGGATCGTCCGTGAGATGACGATCCGTCCGCGCGTGCTGCTGGTCGAGACTCACGGCGTCTACGGATCCCCGACGCAGGAGGTCGCCGCGGCCATGGAGGCGTGCGGCTACGCGGTGTCCGACCTCGGATGGGCGGAACCGAGCCAGGAGGAAACCTGCCGCCGGAACGACATCCGCGTCCTCTCGGGCCTCCGCCGCGCCGCGCCGTGACCACCCATCCCGGCGCGACTTTCCGGCTCGCATCCTTTACGGGAAGCCCACCCCCCGCGGCGTCGGCGGCGCCTCGTTGAGCAGCGTTACCGTCACCCGGCGGTTGGCCGGCAGGTACGGGTTGTCGGGAAACAGCGGCTCGGTGTCGGCCTTGCCGGAGACGGCGGCGAAGCGGTCGCCGGGCAGCCCGCTCCCGGCCAGGATCTCGCGCACGCTGACCGCTCGGCCGGCGGAGAGCTCCCAGGGCGGGGCGGCGGGGCGGCGGCCGGGGCGGTCGGCGGCGGTGTAGCCGGTCACCGCGATGCGGTTGGGCAGACGGCGCAGGGTCGGGACGATCCGCTCCAGCACCTGGCGGGTGCGGTCGTTCGGCCGGGTTGAGCCCTCCGGGAACATCGAGCGGTTGTCCTGGTCGACGAGGGAGATGTCGAGGCCCTTCGCCGTCACCTCGATCACGATGCTCTTCGACAGTTCGGCGATCTCCGGCAGGTCCTGCAGCGCCTGGCGCAGGGAGGTCACGGCGAGGCCGAACGCATCCTTGTACGCATTGTCCTGCACGCCGTCGGCCAGGACCTCGTCCGGGGTGGGCGGCTCGACGCGGTCGGAGGACTTTTCCGGCGCGATGTCGCGGGTGTCGCGCAGCTTGGTCGCCGCGGGCAGGCCGTTCTTCTCGATGATGCCGGCGAAGCGTGACTCCCGGTTGTTGCCGAAGGCGTCGCGCATCGAGCCCGCCACCAGCTGGAGCTTCTTCTGATCCTGCGTCGAATAGGCCGCGATCATCACGAAGAAGCTCATCAGCAGCGCCATGAGGTCCGCGAAGGTCACGAACCAGCCGTGGCCGCCATGGGCGCCGCGCTTCTTTCTAGCCACCGCTCAGGTCTCCTCGACGGGCGCTCACACGTCGGCGTTCGTTCAGGGGCGTTTGCTCAGGCCGCCTCGGCGGCCGTCTCGTCGCGGTGGGTCACGCCGCCTCGGCGGCCATCTCGTCACGATGATTGTGCGGCAGGTAGGCGATCAGCATCTCGCGCACCAGCGAGGCGCTCTTGGCGTCGCGGATCAGCAGCACCCCGTCGATGATGAGCGTGCGGGAGACGTCCTCCTCCTCGAGCTTGACGTGCAGCTTGTCGGCGATCGGCAGGGTGATCATGTTGGCGATCAGCGCGCCGTAGAGGGTGGCGAGCAAAGCGGTCGCCATGGCGGGGCCGAGCTTCGAGGGGTCGGACATGTTGGCGAACATCGTCACCATGCCGAGGATGGTGCCGATCATGCCCCAGGCCGGGGCGCAGTCGCCGAAGGCGCGGTACACCTTCGAGCCCTCGTCGAGATGCATCAGGAAGTTGTCGCGGTCGCGCTCCATCGTGTCGCGGATGAACTCGCGGTCGTAGCCGTCGGCGATGTAGCGCACGCCCTGCGCCAGGAACGGGTCCGAGATCTCGAGGTTCTCGATCGCCATCGGGCCCTGGCGCTTGACCACGTCGGCGATCTTGGTGATCTCGTCGATCAGCTCGCGCGGCCGGATCGCCCGCATGTTGAAGGCGTAGCGCAGCCCCATCGGCACGCCGTGCACGATGACCGAGAAGGGGAAGCGCAGCATGGTGGCGGCGGTGGCGCCGCCGAAGATCACGATCACCGCGTGCTTGTCGAAATAGGCGGCGAAGTTGCCGCCGTCGATCATGATGAGCACGAACACGACCGCGATGCCGCCGACGAGGCCGGCGCCGGTTGCGATATCCATCTGAGCTCGGCCCCTTCATGCGCCGTCGCGCGACCCCGTTCGCGGGGCGCGTCACCGGACGGTCGCGTGTGTCCTGGTCCGGAGATTACGGCGAACAGGCTCAACGAACGGTAAAAATGCCGCCCCTTCGCCGCGACGCCGTCATGCGCCGTTCAGCGAGAATCGGTCATAGAGGGGGCATGCGATCGAACGGCCGCCACAACAGGCCGCGCGCGGGGCAGGCGGCGGGCGAGCGCCCGGGCCGCATCACAAGGGCATCTCATCAGGATTTACCGTCCATGCGGTTGATCAGGCTCTATGTTCGGGTCATGGGCCAGCTCGGGCCCGATCTGCGTCTCGGGGTGCTTCTGGCGGCCGCGAACGTCGCCCTGGCGGTGGCGGCCTTCGCCGAGCCGGTGCTGTTCGGCCGCATCATCGACCGACTGACCAACCTGCCGGCCGGCGGCGCCGGCACGTCCGGCCTCCTCGTCCTCGTCGGTGCCTGGGTGGCCTTCGGGCTGTTCTCGATCGCTGCCGGCGTCTTGATCGCGCTCCATGCCGACCGGCTCGCCCATCGCAGCCGGCTCTCGGCCATGGCGAACTACTTCGAGCACGTCCTCGACCTGCCGCTCGCCTTCCACTCGGCCAATCATTCGGGCCGGGTGCTGAAGGCGATGCTGGAGGGGACGAGCGGCATGGCGGCGACCTGGCTCGGCTTCTTCCGCGACCATTGCGCCGCGCTCGTCTCCCTCGTCGTGCTGCTGCCGCTGACGCTGTTCCTCAACTGGCAGCTCGGCTCGATCCTGGTCGCCCTGATGGTGGTGTTCACCACGCTCACCACCTTCGTCCTGCGCCGCACCGAGTCCCTCCAGGGCAAGGTCGAGGCGTATCATTCGGGCCTCGCGGCCCACGCCTCGGACGCCCTCGGCAACGTCGCGGTGATCCAGTCCTTCACCCGCGCCAAGGCCGAGAAGGAGGCGATGCACGGCATCATCCGCGACCTGCTCGCCGCGCAGATCCCGGTCCTGTCCTGGTGGGCGCTCGCCTCGGTCGCCACCCGCGCCTCGGCGACCCTGACCATGACGGCGATCTTCGTCACCGGCATCGTGCTGCACGGCCACGGGATGGCCACCGTCGGCGACGTGGTCTCGTTCATGAGCCTCGCCACGATGCTGGTCACCCGGCTCGATCAGGTCGTCGCCTTCGTCAACGGCGTCTTCCTGCAGGCGCCGAAGATGCAGGAATTCTTCGAGATCCTCGACACCGTGCCCGCCGTCCACGACCGGCCCGGCGCCAAGGCGGTGGCGCGGCTCGACGGCGACGTGTCGTTCGAGGACGTGCGCTTCTCCTATGACGGTCGCCGCCCGGCCCTCGACGGGGTCTCGTTCACGGCCCGCGCCGGCGAGACCGTGGCCCTCGTCGGCACGACGGGGTCGGGCAAGTCGACGACGCTCGGCCTGCTGCACCGCGCCTTCGACCCCGATGCCGGCACGATCCGCATCGACGGCGAGGACCTTCGCGACATCGCCCTCTCGTCCCTGCGCCACAACATCGGCGTGGTGTTCCAGGAGCCGATGCTGTTCGCCCGCTCGATCCGCGAGAACCTCCAGGTCGGCCGGCCCGACGCCACCGACGCCGAGATGCTCGACGCGCTGGAGCGGGCCCAGGCCTCGGAATTCATGGCGCGCCAGCCCGACGGGCTCGACACGGTCATCGGCGAGCGCGGCCGCTCGCTCTCGGGGGGCGAGCGCCAGCGGCTCTCGATCGCCCGGGCGCTCCTGAAGAACCCGCCGGTCCTGATCCTCGACGAGGCGACGAGCGCGCTCGACGCCGCCACCGAGCGCAAGCTCCAGGGCGCCCTGGAGGCGGTGATGGAGGGACGCACCACCTTCGTTGATCGCCCACCGCCTGTCGACGATCCGCGACGCCGACCGCATCCTGGTCTTCCACGAGGGACGGATCGTCGAGAGCGGCACCTTCGACGAACTGGTGGCCGAGGGCGGCCGCTTCGCCGAACTCGCCCGGGCCCAGTTCATGGCAGCCGAGCCGGAGCCCGACGACTACGCCCTGGCGGCGTGAGGCGGGCCTACCCCGCCCCATCACACCTTTGCGTCATCCCGGGGCGAGGTTCGTCGAGAACCCGGGATCCATGAACGCTGACGATGCCGAAACGAGGCGGAGCGCGCCCCGCTTCATCCTGAAGGCTCAGCGTTCATGGGATCTCGGGTTCCGCTGCGCGGCCCTGGGATGGGCGATGGAGAGTGGGGTGGACGTCGAGGATCCCAGATCGGCAGAGCCCGGCGCTTCCCCTACATCAGCTTGACCGTGTCCCGCCGGCTCTGGGCCCGGGCCTGAAGCCTCCGGCGGCGGGCGGCGATCACCGTGCCGTTGATCTCGCCGCCGAACAGGAACATCGCGGCGAGCCAGTAGACGAAGACCAGGAAGACCATCGCGGTCGCAAGGCCGCCATAGGTCGACACGTAGGCGCTCGAGAACCGGTCGAGATACATCCCGAAGCCGAGGCCGGCCAGGACCCACAGGCCGAGGGTCACGGCGATGCCGGGCAGCACCATGTGCACCGGCCGGCGCCCGGCGGCGATGAACTTGTGGGCGATCACCAGCACGCCCGCCACCAGCAGCACCGTCACCGTCACCCGGCCGACCGCGATCGTCAGGCCGAGCGGCTCCAGCCCCGGCGCCACCAGCACCAGGCCGCGCCAGACCAGCGGCCCGAGCACCACCAGGAAGGTGAAGGCCAGCATCGCGAAGGCGGCGCAGATGACGTAGCCGATCGATTCGAGGCGGGTCAGCCACCACGGCCGCATCTCGCGCAGGCCGTAGGCCCGGTTGAGCCCGACCCGCAGGCTCTCGACCCCGCTCGACGAGAAGTAGAGTGCCAGCACCGCGCCGAGGGTGAGGAGGCCACCGCGCTGCTCGGTCAGCACCCGGTGGACCTCCCCGGCGATCGGTCCCGCCACCTCGCTCGGCCAGATCTCGAACAGGAGGTTGCCAGCCTCGTCGGCGAGCGACTTGGTGCCGAACACGCTGGCCAGCGCGGTGAGCAGGATCAGGAACGGGAACAGCGAGGTCAGGAGCGAGAGCGCGATGTGGCTGGCGATCGCCCAGCCGTCATGGGCGACGAAGCGCTGGGCCGCGATGGCAGCGATCTCCAGGGCGGTGCGGGGACGGATCACGGCGCGCGGGCTCTCGGGCTGGACGACGACGGGCGATTCAAATTTTGGGCGTTCCGAATCCGGGCCTTTCGAACGTTGGGCCTTCCGATGGATCCCGCGACGCCGGTGACCCTGCGCCAGACGGTCTTCCCCTCCGGCCGGTTTGCCAGCCGGCGGAGCCGTCGCCTCAGGTAGAGCGCGCGCCCCCGTCCTGAAAAGCCGGGGCCCAAGAATTCCCGCGGCCGCGTCCTTCGGAGCACGGCGCGAGGCCGCCGGTCCGGCGGCGGGCTGTCCGACCCGCCGGGGTCCGTCGCGGCAGGCGAGACGGATGGCCAAGGTTCCGGTTGCGGAACCGCCGCGCTCGTGCTCGATGCGCAGGCATCATGAGCCGCCTCCTGCCCCTGTACGATGCATCCTGGCCCGCCCGCCTGGCGCCCGGCCTGTTCGTCCTGATCTGGGCCACGGGCTTCGTCGTGGCGCGGCTGATCGCGCCGCATGCCGAGCCGCTGACCTTCCTCGCCGTGCGCTTCGGCCTCACCGCGCTCGTGCTGACCGGGATCGCCCTCGCGGCCGGCGCGACGTGGCCCCGGGGCTGGCGGGGCTGGCGCGACGCGATGGTGGCCGGGATCCTGATCCACGGCCTCTACCTCGACGCGGTGTTCTGGGCGGTGCATCGCGGGCTGCCGGCCGGCATCGCCGCCCTGGTGGCGAGCCTGCAGCCGCTCTTGACCGCGGCGGTGGCCGGACCGCTCCTCGGCGAGCGGGTCTCGCCTCTGCGCTGGCTCGGCATCGCGGTCGGCCTCGTCGGCGCCGGGCTGGTGCTGGCACCCAGGATCGGGGCGGCCGGGGCAGCCGGCGGCATCCCGCCGGAGGCCCTGGGCGTGTGCTTCTGCGGCACCATCGCCATCACCCTCGGCACCCTGTGGCAGAAGCGCACGGCCGCCGCCGTCGATCTGCGCACCAATGCCGCCGCGCAGTTCGTCGGTGCCCTGCTGCTGACCCTGCCGCTGGCGCTCCTCACCGAGCGGGGCGAGTTCGACTTCTCGGCGCCGCTGCTCCTCGGCCTCGCCTGGGCGGTGCTCGGCCTGTCGGTCGGCGGCATCCTGATCCTGCTCGGGCTGATCCGACGCGGGGCGGTGGCGGGGGTGGCCGCCCTGTTCTACCTCGTGCCGCCGGTCTCGGCCGCGATGGCGTTCGGGCTGTTCGGCGAGACCCTGGCGCCGGTCCAGCTCCTCGGCATGGTGGTGGCGGTGGTCGGCGTGGCGATCGCGAGCCGCGGTTAAGCCCCTGGTGGGATTCGGAGGCTTAGGCTGGCGGCGCTTCGGAGAGAGCCCGCATGCTGCGCCCCGCCCTGACCGCCGGCCTGATGATCCTGGCGCTCGCCGCTCCCGCGGCGGCGGATGGCGATCCCGACGCGTACCGGGCGGCGCGAGTCATGTCCGCACAAGCCGGCTACGGCCGGGTTCGCATGGGAGACGCGCCGGCCTACCGGCCGGTCGCGCGAGCCGTCCGCCCGCACCACCGTCCTGGCCTCGTGCGGCTCCGCGGCGGACCGGTCCGGCCGGTCTCCTACGGCGAGACGGATGGTACGGTGTTCCACGCCTGGCTGCCGCGCAACACCAACCTGCCGATCTACAACATCCCGCCGCCGTTCTTTCCGGAGCCCTGACGGGGTCTGCCGGAGCCGTGACGGGGTCTGCCGGAGCCGTGACGGGGTCTGCCGGAGCCCTGACGGGGTCTGCCGGAGCCGTGACGGAGCGTGTCCCGGCCTCCGTCGGCGGCGTCTCCAAACCCTGACGGCCAGTCTGGATCGAAGCGGGACATTGGGCGTTAGACCTGTCGTGGAATACCGTCAGGGAGCCGTGCCGTGCCCGAGCCGACCGTGCCCGATACGATCGCCGCAGCCCGCGATCCCTCGCCGCCTCCGCCGATCCTGCCCGACCCGGACCTGCGCCCGATCGATCTCGCGGCCTCCGCCTGTCCCGATCGTCTCGATGCCGGCGCGCGCGAGCACCTCGCCCGCGCCGGCCAGGAGGCCCTCGATGCCTGCCTGCGCCGGCTCACGCCCGTGGAGCGTGCGGCGTTCTGGCGTGCGATCTGCGTCTGCTACAACCGGCCGTACAATCCAGGGGATTCCTTGCCGGGCGGCCCCGTGCCGGCGGACGCCATGCCGGAGGAGACGGTGATTCCACCTGCCGAGATCGCGCCCGCGCAGTCCGTTCTCGACCCGCACGTGATCGACGCCGTCTTGAGCGGGGTCGGCTTGCCGGGCCGGGAGGGCACGGCTCCCGACGCCGTCCTGCGGTGACCTCACCGTCCCGCTCTGCTGCCCGGTGACCGTGCCGCCTGCCGCCCCGCACCCGGTCACCGCCCTCGACGACCAGATGCGACGGTTCGCGGCGGCCTACCGGGTCCTGGCCTGCGAGTTCGTCCTCCTCGGCCTGACGGTGCAGAGCGCCTGGTTCGAGGCCTGGGCGCAGCCGCTCCTCGACGCCGCGGAGGCGCGGGCGGCCGCGCTCGCGCGCCGGGCCCGGCGCGACCGGCTGGTGCGCCGCGGCGTGCCGGCCCACCTCGCCGGGCAGGCCCTGCGCCTCGTTCCACGCGGCCAAGGTCCGAAGGAGCGAGAGAAGACGGCCGATCAGCCGCCGTAGCTCTGCACCAGGGAGCCGGCCACCAGGGTCCAGCCGTCGACCAGCACGAAGAAGATCAGCTTGAACGGCAGCGCCACGGTGGCGGGCGGCAGCATCATCATGCCGACCGACATCAGGATCGACGCGACCACGAGGTCGATGATCAGGAACGGGATGAACAGCAGGAAGCCGATCTCGAAGGCCCGGCGCAGCTCCGAGATCATGAAGGCGGGGGTCAGCACCTCGAGACCCACCGCCTGGGGGGTCGCCGGCGTCCCTGCCTGGGCCAGGTCGAGGAACAGCCGCAGGTCCTTCTCGCGCACGCTGCGCAGCATGAACGCCTTGAACGGCTGGCTCGCCCGCTCGAAGGCCTGGGTCTGCTGGATCTGCCCGGCGAGGAGCGGCTCGATGCCGGTGCGGTAGGCTTCCCGCGCCGTCGGCGCCATCACGAAGGCGGTGAGGAACAGGGACAGGCTGACGATCACCGCGTTCGGCGGCGCCGTCTGGGTGCCCAGAGCCGAGCGCAGGATCGACAGCACCACCACGATGCGGGTGAATGAGGTCGCCATCACCAGGACCGAGGGCGCGAGCGCCAGCACGGTGATGAGGGCGACGAGCTGCAAGGCCCGCTCGGTGACGCCGCCGCTGGGGCCGAGATCGACCGTCAGGCTCTGCGCCAGCGCCGTCCCGCCCGACAGGAACAGCAGGGCGAAAGCCGTGCGGCAGAGAGCCGGGAGAAGGGAGCGGATCGGGAGGAAGGAGCGGGGAGTCGGGGGCGCCATGGCGGCGCACCCTGGGCTGTGCGGTGGCGGCCCGCAAGCGCCGCGCCCGCCTCGCCCCTGCGAGGGCGGGCGGGCGCGGTTCCGGTGCAACAGCCTTGAGCGCGAGAATCCTGCGCGCGTGATCCTTGGGTACGGGCACCCTGGGTGCCCGATGGTCAACGCTTGTCGAGCGGCCGGCCGAGGAGACGGGCGAACTCGGCTTCGATCTCCTCGACCGAGAACGGGTTCTGGACCGAGGCCGGCTTCGAGGCCGGGGCCGGCTGCTCCGGCGGTGGCGGCGGGGGCGCCGGCGGTGGTTCCGGGACCGGCTCCGGCTCCGGTGGGGGCGGCGGGGCCGGCTCGGGTTCGGGCGGCGGGGGAGGCGGCTCCGGCGGAGGCGGCGGCGCGGGCTCCGGTTCGGGCTCGGGCTCGGGCGGGGGAGGCGGCGGCGGGGCCGGCTCGGGCGGGACCTGCACCGCCGGCGGGCTCGCCACCGAAGCGGCCGGGCGGGCCGGCGCAACGGCCGAGGAGGGACGCCGCAGGGCCTCTTCCAGCTGGCGGGCCATGTCGTTGAGGATCGCCGCATCGACGTTGCGCGGCTCGGTCCCGCGGGTGCCGGCCGGGGCCGGAACCGGCTCGGGCGGCCGGACCGCCTCCGGCATCGACGGGGGCACCGGCATCACCGGCGGGACGGGAGCGGCGAAGGGCGGCACCTCGGGGAGCGGCGTCTCCAGGGGAGGCGGCGTCTGGCGGGCGGCGCGCAGGCTCGGCGGCTCGACCCGGCGCGATGCGTTGAAGCGCGAGGCCGGCCGGGCCGGCTCGGGCGGCGGCTGCGGGGCTGGCATCTCGGAGCCAGAGGTCTCCTGTCCAGAGGTCTCCCGGGCGGACATCTCCCGGGCCGGGCTCTCCCGTCGCGGGGTGGGCGCGAAGGCGGCCGCGACCCGCTCGGGCTCCGGCGCGCGCGTCAGCTCCGGTTCCGGGAAGGGCGGCGGCAGCGGGGCCGGCTCGGTGCCCGCCGGTAGGGGCAGCGGGGCGTCCGGCCCCTCGGGCTCCGTCCGGTCGGCCAGCTCTGCCGTGACCCGGGCGGTGCCGGCCCGCACGATGTTGCGCTCGACCACCACGTCGTTCGGCCCGCCGACCAGCAGCAGGTGCTCGGTGTTGTCGCGCCGCAACAGGATCAGCTGGCGCTGCCGGTCCAGCTCGTAGATGTCGACGATGCCGAGCCGCGGCTGCCGGCTGCGGCCCGTCCCGCCATTGTTCCCGAGGGTGAGCCGGCCCCGCGCGAACCGTTTCGCCCCGAAAGCGAACAGGCTGAGGAGCACGACCATGATCAGGAAGACGATCAGGTAGGAGAGCAAGGGCGAACCGTCCGTCCCGAGGATCGAGGAGAGCAAAGCGCGGTCTCTCAAATGAGGCGCACGCGGGGCACGCCGACGATGGGAAGCCTTCTAGCACGGCTATGCCGGGCCTGCGCAGGGGACGTTTACATATCGTTAACAGGTTTGAGAGGCGTTGCGGGCGAGCCGCGCCGGACGCACGGGCAGGTTCGTCTTAACCAGGTTTTAACCATGCGCTAGGCAGATTGTGCCGGTCAAAACCCGGAAGGCCCGCCCGTGTCGGTCACCGATCTCCCCCTCGTCGCGATGTTGCGCAACCGGATGCAATGGCAGCAGACGCGCCAGAAGGTCCTGGCCGAGAACGTTGCCAATGCCGACACGCCCGGCTTCCGGGCCCGCGAGCTCAAGGCGCCGCGCTTCCGTCCGGACGGAAGCCTCGCGGCCGCCGGCCTGCCGGGGGTCGGCCTGGAGCGCACCAGCCTCGTGCATCTCGCCGGCACCGGCCAGGCCGCCCCGCCCGAGGAGCGGACGGGCACGCGTTTCGAGATGATGCCGAGCGGCAACGCCGTCAGCCTCGAGGACGAGATGCTGAAGGCGGCCGACAATCAGGGCGACTACCAGCTCGCCAGCCTCCTCTACCGCAAGAGCCTGCAGACTCTGCGCATCGCGGTCGGCAAGTAGACGGCGCCCGGCAAGTAGACTGTAAGCGGCAAGTCGACTGCGCACGTCAAGCAGGCTCTCTCGCCGAATAGGCCCTTTCGTCGCGTCCCCGCCGTCCCGGCCTGCCACGGCCGGCCCTTCCCCATTGCATCGTCAGCCCGACCCGAGGTGGGTTCCATGGATTTCAACAAGGCGATCGGCATCGCAGCCTCCGGGCTCAAGGTCCAGTCCGGCCGGATGCGGGTGATCTCGGAGAACATCGCCAACGCGGATTCGGCGCCGACCAGCGCCGCTGCCGAGCCCTACCGGCGCAAGATCCCGACCTTCAGCAACCACGTCGACCGCGAGCTCGACGCGTCGGTGGTGGATCTCGGGCGTGTGCGCCGCGACCAGAGCCCGTTCCGCTCCAAGCAGGACCCGGGCAACCCCGCCGCCGACGCCAACGGCACGGTGCGCATGCCCAACGTCAACGTCCTGGTCGAGACCGTCGACATGCGCGAGGCCCAGCGCTCCTACGAGGCGAACCTCAACATGGTCACGCTCACCAACCGCATGGTGTCCCGCACCATCGACATCCTGAAAGCCTGACCATGACCACCAATGCTTTCGCGGCCGGCGCCTACGCGGCCATCCAGACCATGGGTCGCGCTCCCACTTCCGGCATCGCCGGTGCGGGGGAGGCCGGCTTCACCCAGCTCCTGTCCTCCGCCCTCGACGGCGTGGCGGAAGCCGGCAAGCGCGCCGACGACCAGGCCATGTCGGTCGCTGCCGGGAAGGCCAACGTCGTCGACGTGGTGACGGCGGTGGCCGAGAGCGAGACCGCCCTCCAGACCCTGGTGGCTGTGCGCGACCGGGTGATCTCGGCCTACGAGGACATCATGCGGATGCAGATTTAAGGAATCGTTGGCGCCGATGACCGGTCTCGCCATCCTCGACGTCGCGCGCGACGGCATCGTCACCTTCCTGAAGGTCGCCGGCCCCCCGATGGTCGTCGCCCTGGTCGTCGGCCTGGCGGTCTCGCTGTTCCAGGCCCTGACCCAGATCCAGGAGCAGACCCTGATCTACGTGCCGAAGATCGTCGCGGTCCTCGCCGCGATGATGCTGATGCTGCCCTTCATGGGCGATGCGCTCGCCGGCTACATGACCCGGATCGCCGCCCGCATCGCCGCGGGCGGCTGAGCGGGCGCGGATTCCCGCCGCAAATTCGAGTATCCCTGAAGTCCGACTTCCCCGTTCCCCGATTCGGCCCGGACGTGAACCTCCTCCTGCCCGGCCTCGCCTCGGCCTATCTCCTGACCTTCGCGCGGGTCGGCACGCTGGTGATGCTGATGCCGGGCGTCGGCGAGGCGATGGTGACGCCGCGCCTGCGCCTCGCCTTCGCGCTGCTGCTGTCGCTGGTGCTGTTCCCGGTCGCCCGCCCGCTGCTCCCCGGGGGAACCGGGCCGGAGCCGGGCGGTCCCGGCGCGGCCCTGATCGGCGTGCTCATCGGCGAGATCGCGGTCGGTCTGGTGCTGGGCCTGAGCGTGCGGGCGGTGATCGCCGCGCTCCAGACTGCCGGCACGATCATCGCCCAGCAGCTCGGCCTCGCCTACGCGATGACGGTCGATCCCTCGCTCGGCAACCAGCAGGCGACGCTCGGCAGCTTCCTGAGCCTGCTCGGCCTCACCCTGGTGCTCGCCGCCGACCTGCACCACCTGGCCCTCGCGGGCATCCGCGATTCCTACGCCCTGATGCCGCCGGTCGGCGTGCCGGCGACCGGCGACGCCGCCACCTTCGCGGTGCGGGCGGTGGCCCGCGGCTTCACCCTGGCGGTGCAGATCTCGGCGCCCTTCATCGCCTTCGGCATCCTGTTCAACCTCGGCCTCGGCGTGCTCTCGCGCCTGATGCCGCAGATGCAGGTGTTCTTCGTCGCCACCCCGGCCGCGATCCTGATCGGCATGCTGGTCTTCCTGGCCACGATCGGGGTCATCATGGGCGTGTTCGTCGACGATCTCGGCCGCTTCCTGGCCGATCTCGGGAGGGCGTGAGGGGATGTCGGAGCAGGCCGACCAGGAAGACCGCACCGAAGACCCGACCCAGCGCCGCCTCGACGACGCGATCAAGCGGGGCGACGTCGCCACCAGCCAGGAGGTCAACACCTTCCTGATGCTCGGGGCCTTCACGCTGGTGCTGATGGTCGGAGCGGCGCCCCTCGCCCGCGGCCTGCTGACCGACCTGCGCGGCCTGCTCGCCCACCTGCACGAGGTGCCGTCGGATCCGGCCGGCTACCTCGCCTTCGGCCGCCGGGCGCTCGTCGCCGGCCTGCTCGCCCTCGCGGTGCCGATGGGCGCGGTGGCGGCGGCGGGCCTCGTCGGCGGCCTCGTCCAGCACCCCCTGGTCTGGACCACCGAGACGCTCGCGGCCAAGTGGAGCCGGGTCTCGCCGATGGCCGGCGCCAAGCGGCTGTTCGGCCCCGAGGCGTGGTTCCAGTTCGGCAAGGGCGTCGTCAAGATCCTGCTCGTCGGCGTCGCCGCGGGCCTCGTCCTGTGGGGCGACCGCGACCGGCTCGAAGCCTTCGCGCGGCTCGAGCCGCAAGGCGTGCTCCAGGCCACCCTGGCGCTCTGCCTGCGGCTGATGGGCGCGGTGCTGGCAGCCTACGTCGTCGTCACCCTCGGCGACGCGCTCTACCAGCGCTTCCGCTGGCGGGCGCGCCTGCGCATGTCGAAGCAGGAGCTCAAGGAGGAGCTGAAGGAGCAGGACGGCAACCCGGAGGTGAAGGGGCGCATGCGCCAGATCCGCATGCAGCGGGTCAAGAAGCGCATGATGGCGGCTGTGCCGGGCGCGAGCGTGGTCGTCACCAACCCGACCCACTACGCGGTGGCGCTTCGCTACGAGGCCGGGATGGCCGCCCCGGTCTGCGTCGCCAAGGGCGTCGATGCGCTGGCATTGCGCATCCGCGAGGTGGCGCGCGAGAACGGCGTGCCGGTGGTCGAGAACCCGCCGCTGGCCCGCGCGCTCCACGCCACCGTCGAGATCGACGCCGCGGTGCCGCCCGAGCATTACCGCGCCGTGGCCGAGGTGATCGGCTACGTGCTGCGCCTGCGCCGGCGCCACTGAGCCTTGTGAGCGTTGCGCCTGGTCCGCGGCGGCCGTGTCGTGCGAAGCACTGATCCGGCGGATCCGGCCCCGGAACGAACCGGGTTCATTCCACGGAAACGCCGCGCCTGCTAGGGATCGGACGAGACCGGCCTCCAGGGCCGCAGAATTGGGGTCCGGCTTCCACGGCCGGCCCCTGGGGAGTGTCGAGGCGACATGCCGGAGTTGAGCTCATCCGCGGCGGAGGCCGCCCTCGACCGCTCCGAGCGGCCCGGCCGGGTCAGCCTGCTCCTGCTGCTCGCCGGCCTCCTGGTCGGCGCGGCCGTGGGCCTGAGCTTCGTCGCCAACGAGCAGGCCCAGCCGATCATCCTCGGCCTCCTGGCGCTGCTGGCCATGGCGGGCGTGTTCTGCCTGTTCGCCTTCGCGATCGGGGCGATCCAGCTCACCGGCCAGGGCACCCGCAACGACGTCACCAAGGCGGTGGTCGATGCCGCGCCCGACGGCATGATTGCCATGGAGGAGGGCGGCCGGCCGATCTACGCCAATGCCGCCTACCTGAAGCTCGCCGGCAGCGACACCTTCACCAACCTGCGCCCCGTCGAGCGGGTCTTCGTCGGCTCGCCGGAGGTCTCGGAGGCGGTCTACCGCCTCGCGCAAGCCGCGCGCGAGGGCCGCTCCCTGTCGGAGGAGATCCGCATGGCGCCCCCGCCCGGCGGGGCGGCGGAGCGCGACTTCGCCTGGTTCCGCATCGGCGTGCGGCCGCTGCCGCTGCCGCGCCGGCCGGTGGCCCTGTGGAGCGTCGCCGACATCACCCATGAGCGCGAGCGCCAGGAGAACGTCTTCCAGGAGCTCCAGCACGCGATCGACTACCTCGATCACGCCCCGGCCGGCTTCATGGCGGTCGATCCCAAGGGCTCGGTCGTCTACATGAACGCGACGCTGGCGGCCTGGCTCGGCCACGACCTGGCGCAGGTCGGCTCGGGAGGCTTGCGCCTGTCCGAGATCCTGCCCGACGATCTCGGGCCGGTCCTGATCGGCGGCAAGGGCGAGCCCGGCGAGGTCCGCACCGACCGCTTCGACCTCGACCTGCGCCGGCGCAACGGCCACCCGCTCTCGGCCCGGCTCTACCACCGCGTCGCCTACGGCCAGGACGGGCGGCCCGGGGATTCGCGCACCCTGGTGCTCAACCGCTCCGCCGGCGAGGAGAGCAGCGACGATCCGCAGCAGGCGGCCGAGCTGCGCTTCGACCGCTTCTTCAACACCAGCCCGGTCGCGGTGGCGACGCTCGCCGCCGACGGGCGGCTGGTCCGCGCCAACGCCTCCTTCGCCCGGCTGTTCGGCACCCTGCCGCGCACCGGCGACGGCAGCGAGTTGGGGCCGCCGGTGCGCGACTTCGTGGTCGAGCGCGACCGCCACGTGATCGAGGCCGCGGCGCGGGCCGCGGCGGAGGGGCGGGGTGACGTGCCGCCGGTCGAGATCGGGGTCTCGGCGCCGGTCAACCGCTCGGCCCGGATCTGGCTCAGCCCCGCCGGCACCGCCGGTGGCGCGGAGGGCGCGGTGATCCTCTACGCCCTCGACACCACGGCCCAGCACCAGCTCCAGCAGCAGGTCAACCAGGCCCAGAAGATGGAGATGGTCGGCCAGCTCGCCGGCGGCATCGCGCACGACTTCAACAACGTGCTCCAGGCGATCATCGGCTACTCGGACCTCCTGCTGGCGAGCCACCGGCCGACCGATCCGGCCTTCCAGGACATCATGCAGATCAAGCAGAACGCCAACCGGGCCGCCAGCCTGGTGCGGCAGCTGCTGGCCTTCTCGCGCCGCCAGACCCTGCGGCCGGAGGTGATCCACCTCGGCGAGGCCCTCTCTGACCTCACCCTGCTGCTCAAGCGCCTGCTCGGCGAGCGGGTCGAGCTCGACCTCAAGCACGGCCGCGACCTCTGGCCGGTCAAGGCCGATGTCAACCAGTTCGAGCAGGTGATCGTGAACCTCGCGGTCAATGCCCGCGACGCGATGCCGGACGGCGGGCGCCTGCTGATCCGCACCGCCAACATGACCGCGGAGGCTGTAGGGGCCTTGCGCCTCAATGGCCTGCCGGGCGCCGACCACGTCCTGATCGAGGTCAGCGACACCGGCACCGGCATGACCCCGGAGGTGATGGAAAAGATCTTCGAGCCGTTCTTCACGACGAAGGAGGTCAACAAGGGCACGGGCTTAGGCCTGTCGACGGTGTTCGGCATCGTCAAGCAGTCGGGCGGCTACATCGACGTGCGCTCGACCGTCGGCCAGGGCACGGTCTTCGCCATCTACCTGCCGCGCCACGTACCGGTGCCGGAGACGGAGGCGCCCGAGGCCCTGCCCGCGCTCGCCCCGCCCGCCTCCGGAACCGCCCCGGCCGCTACGGCGGCCGCGCCCGCGGCGGAAGCCCCGAAGGCGCCCGCCCGCGACCTCACCGGCCGCGGCACGATCCTGCTCGTCGAGGACGAGGATCCGGTCCGCGCCGTCAACGGCCGGGCGCTCACCGCCCGCGGCTACACCGTGCTCGAGGCGGCCTCGGGCCTCGAGGCGCTGCAGATCATGCAGGAGCGCGACGTGCCGGTCGACCTCGTCGTCTCTGACGTGGTGATGCCCGAGATGGACGGCCCGACCCTGCTGCGCGAATTGCGCAAGGCCCATCCGGCCCTCAAGGTGATCTTCGTCTCCGGCTACGCCGAGGACGCCTTCCGCAAGAACCTGCCCGACGGCGAGGAATTCAACTTCCTGCCCAAGCCCTTCAGCCTCAAGCAACTCGTCGAGACGGTGAAGACCACGATGGCGGGGTGAGGGCTGCGCGGGTCGCATCCTTGTGGCCGCCCGCCGGGCTTACATCCCTGTATGGAACGCGGAGGCGGCCACAAAGAGCGCGATCAGCATGCGCGAACTCCAGAAGATGTCGGCCGGCGCGATCCAGGCGCTGCCGCATGCGATGCCGATCAAGAACGGCGCTGCGACCGTCGGCATCCTGCTGCCGATTCACCGTGCGTCTCCGGAGTGCATGCGCAGGGTGATGGCTGAGGTCCGGGCGGGTGCGGAGAAATATTCGCCGGAAGAGAACGCCGCCATCGATCGGCTCCTGGCCGAGCGCGGCGCCGAGTGACGGAGAAGCTGGCCGCCACGAGTCTTCCTCGGCGGCGGCCTTCCAGCATGTTGGTCGTCGATACCACCATTATTTTGAGCGCCGCCCTGGGGCCCCGTTCCGCATCGATTGTCGACTCGCTCGCCGACCGAAGAGCCGTGGCGACATCCGCACGTGTCGCCGAGGAGGTTCGACGCGTCCTGGGCGGCGTTTCGGATCTCCCGGCGGGAGCACCAGGGCACGCCGAGGTGATCCTTGCAGGCATCGATGTCATCGACGCCTCGTATGACTCTGACCGCGTCGAGGATGCGGCGCGCGTCCTGTGCGACGCCGTCGCGTCCCGCAACGGGTCGACGAGCGACGCTCGCCTTCTGCGGCTGGCTCCTCGACGCCGACATCGCGAGCCACCGCCGCGACTTCGCCGGAACCGGCTGGCCGTCCTGCTCGACCGCCAACCTCACGCGCTTCCTCGCGGGTGCCTGAGCGCGCCGGAATCTCACAACGATTCTCCGGCCCGCCCTTGCCGAATGAGAACAAAACGAGTACGTAAAACCCAGCCGCGCGATTGAGACTTGCCGCCCCTCCTGCCATAAGGACCCGCCGAGATGGCTCAGCCCCAGATGCGACTGGTGGAAAACCCGACCATGGACAAAGACAAGTCGAAGGCGATCGACGCCGCCCTCGCCCAGATCGAGCGCGCCTTCGGCAAGGGCTCGATCATGCGCCTCGGCAAGGGCGACAAGGTGCAGGAGGTCGAGGTCGTCTCGACCGGGTCGCTGGGCCTCGACATCGCGCTCGGCGTCGGCGGCCTGCCGCGCGGGCGCGTGATCGAGATCTACGGGCCGGAATCCTCCGGCAAGACCACGCTTGCCCTCCACACCATCGCCGAGGCCCAGAAGAAGGGCGGCGTCTGCGCCTTCGTGGATGCCGAGCACGCCCTCGATCCGGTCTATGCCCGCAAGCTCGGCGTCAACCTCGACGATCTGCTGATCTCGCAGCCCGATACCGGCGAGCAGGCCCTCGAGATCACCGACACCCTGGTGCGCTCCGGCGCCATCGACGTGCTGGTGGTCGATTCGGTAGCGGCGCTGACCCCGCGGGCCGAGATCGAGGGCGAGATGGGCGACCAGCAGCCGGGCCTCCAGGCCCGCCTGATGAGCCAGGCCCTGCGCAAGCTCACCGGCTCGATCTCGCGCTCGAACTGCATGGTCATCTTCATCAACCAGATCCGGATGAAGATCGGCGTGATGTATGGCAGCCCCGAGACCACCACGGGCGGCAACGCCCTGAAGTTCTACGCCTCGGTGCGGCTCGATATCCGCCGCATCTCGACCCTCAAGGACCGCGACCAGCCGATCGGCAACAGCGTCCGGGTCAAGGTGGTCAAGAACAAGGTGGCGCCGCCGTTCAAGCAGGTCGAGTTCGACATCATGTTCGGCGAGGGCGTGTCGAAGGTCGGCGAGCTGATCGACCTTGGCGTCAAGGCCGGCATCGTCGAGAAGTCGGGCGCCTGGTTTTCCTACGACAGCCAGCGCCTCGGCCAGGGCCGCGAGAACTCGAAGGGCTTCCTGCGCGACAACCCCGACATCGCCAACAAGATCGAGGCCTCGATCCGGCAGAATTCGGGATTGGTCGCCGACCGGATCCTCGAGAACGCCACGCCGACGGCCGACGATCTCGACGAGGGCAGTGCCTGATCCGACGGATCAGTCCTGACGACATCCGGGGCCGCCGCGCGACGAGCGCGGCGGCTCTTTTCCGTTACAGTCCCGGCCCGGCCCAGCCGAACAGCCCGGCGAACACGAAGCCGATGCCGACGATCGCCACGCCCCAGACGGGCGTGCGGATCCACGGGATGCCGAAGCCATAGATCGGCAGGTAGAGGAGCCGGGCCCAGAAATAGAGCTGGGCTCCCCACGCCACCGCGCCGCCCTGCCGGCCCGAGACCGCCGCCGCCAGGACCAGGGCGGCGAAGAGCGGGAAGGTCTCGAAGAAGTTCTTGGAGGCGCGCTGCAGCCGGGCGGCGGCGCCGGTGACCTCGCCCTCGCTCTCGCGGTTGCCTGCCGCCCAGGCCAGCCCGCCGCGCTGGCCGAGCCCGGCGGCGGAGGCGGCGACGATGTGGACGAAGCCGAGGGCGGCCGAGAAGGCGAGAAGGCGGATGTCTTCGGTCATCGGGGCGTGGATCCTGGCGGGCGCGAACAGCCGCGCTTGTCCGCCGTCACATAGCGGCGCTGCCCCGCCTCGACACGGGGGGAACGCGTGACTAAAGACACGCGAATGCATCCGCGGGCCGCCCGCCGGTGCGCCCTGTTTCCAGCCCGCCCGCCCGGCCCGCCTTCCGCAGAGACGATTCTTCCCATGAGTGGCGTCAACGAGATCCGGTCCACCTTCCTGGACTACTTCGCCAAGCACGGCCACGAAGCGGTGCCGTCCTCGCCGCTGGTGCCGCGCAACGACCCGACGTTGATGTTCACCAACGCCGGCATGGTGCAGTTCAAGAACGTCTTCACCGGCGTCGAGAAGCGGCCTTACCAGCGCGCCGTCACGGCCCAGAAATGCGTCCGCGCCGGCGGCAAGCACAACGATCTCGACAATGTCGGGTACACCGCGCGCCACCACACCTTCTTCGAGATGCTGGGCAACTTCTCGTTCGGCGACTACTTCAAGCCGCTCGCCATCGAGCTGGCCTGGAACCTCGTCACGAAGGAGTTCGGGCTCTCGCCCGAGAAGCTGCTGGTCACGGTCTATGCCGACGACGAGGACGCCGCCACCCTGTGGCGCAAGATCGCCGGCTTCTCCGACGACCGCATCATCCGCATCAACACCTCCGACAATTTCTGGCAGATGGGCGATACCGGCCCCTGCGGCCCGTGCTCGGAGATCTTCATCGACCAGGGTCCGGAGCTGTGGGGCGGGCCGCCCGGCAGCCCGGAGGAGGACGGCGACCGCTTCCTCGAATTCTGGAACCTCGTGTTCATGCAATACGAGCAGATCGAGCCGGGCAACCGGGTCGGCCTGCCGCGGCCCTCGATCGATACCGGCATGGGCCTCGAGCGCATGGCGGCGATCCTCCAGGGCGTGAAGAGCAACTACGACACCGACCTGTTCCGCAGCCTGATCGATGCCGTGGCGCATCAGGTCGGGCGGGCGCCGGAGGGCAAGCAGACGGCGTCCTACCGGGTGATCGCCGACCACCTGCGCGCGTCGTCCTTCCTCGTCGCCGACGGGGTGCTGCCGAGCAACGAGGGCCGCGGCTACGTGCTGCGCCGGATCATGCGCCGGGCCATGCGCCACGCCCAGCTGCTCGGCGCCCGCGACCCGATGATGTACCGGCTGGTGCCGACGCTCGTGCGGGAGATGGGCCAGGCCTATCCCGAGCTGGCGCGGGCCGAGAGCCTGATCGCCGAGACCCTGCGCCTGGAGGAGACCCGCTTCCGCCGCACGCTGGAGCGCGGCCTGTCGATCCTCGACGCCGAGACCCGCGACCTCTCTGAAGGCCAGAGCCTGTCGGGCGAGACCGCCTTCACGCTCTACGACACCTACGGCTTCCCCCTCGACCTGACCCAGGACGCGCTGAAGTCCCGCGGCATCGCCGTCGACACGGAGGGCTTCTCGGCCGCGATGGAGCGCCAGCGCGCGGCCGCCCGCGCCGCTTGGGTCGGCTCGGGCGAGGCCGCTACCGAGACCCTGTGGTACGCCTTGCGCGAGCGCACCGGCGCCACCGAGTTCCTCGGCTACGACACCGAGGAGGCCGAGGCCGTCGTCACCGCGATCGTGCGGGGCGGCGCCGAGGTCGAGGCGATCAAGGCCGGCGAGGAAGGCCTGCTCGTCGTCACCCAGACGCCGTTCTACGGCGAGTCCGGCGGCCAGGTCGGCGATACCGGCACGGTGACGGGCCAATCCTCCAATGGCTCTGGCCTCAAGGCCCGTGTGACCGCGACCGAGAAGAAGCTCGGCGACCTCTTCGTCCATCACGTCGCGGTGGAGGAGGGATCTTTGAGCCTCGGCCAGCCGGTCGAGCTGAAGGTCGATCATGCGCGCCGCTCGGCGATCCGCGCCAACCACTCCGCCACCCACCTGCTGCACGAGGCCCTGCGCCAGGTGCTCGGCGACCACGTCGCCCAGAAGGGCTCGCTGGTCGCGCCCGAGCGCCTGCGCTTCGACATCAGCCACCCGAAGCCGATCGAGGCCGACGAGCTGGCCCAGGTCGAGGAGATCGCCAACCGGGTGCTGCTCCAGAACGAGCCGGTGGTGACGAAGCTGATGGCGGTCGACGATGCCATCGCGTCGGGCGCCCGCGCCCTGTTCGGCGAGAAGTACGGCGAGGAGGTGCGGGTGGTCTCGATGGGCCGCGACAGCGCCGCCGATGGCCGGGCCAAGACCTTCTCGGTCGAGCTCTGCGGCGGCACCCACGTCGCGCGCACCGGCGATATCGGCGTGGTGACGATCCTCGCCGAGAGCGCGGTCGGCGCCGGCGTGCGCCGGATCGAGGCGATGACGGGCGACACCGCCCGCCGCCACCTCGCCGGCGAGAGCCGTCAGCTCGCCGCGCTCGCGGGCCTGCTCAAGGTGCCGGTCGCCGAGGCGCCCGAGCGCCTGGCCGCCCTCCTCGACGAGCGTCGCCGAATGGAGCGCGAACTCTCCGATGCGCGCCGCAAGCTCGCCATGGGCGGGGGCGGCAGCGGGTCGGCCGACGACGGCGTGCGCGAGGTCGCGGGCGTCAAGCTGATGGCACGGGTCGTGCAAGGGGTCGAGATGCGCGACCTCAAGAGCCTGGCCGACGAGGGCAAGAAGCGGCTCGGCTCCGGGATCGTGGCGATCGTCGGCGTGGCGCCGGACGGCAAGGCCGGCCTCGTCGTCGGCGTGACCGAGGATCTGACCGGCCAGTTCGATGCCGTCGCCCTGGTGCGGGCGGGATCGGAGCGGCTCGGCGGCAAGGGCGGCGGCGGGCGCCGCGACATGGCCCAGGCCGGCGGTCCCGACGGCGCGGCGGCCGAGGTCGCCCTGGAGGCGATCACGGCCGCCCTCGCGGCGGCCTGAGGGGACTCGGATCGAGGAAACTCGAGCCGGGGAAACGTGAGGCCGCGCGCGGCCGGTCGGTGGCTGATATCGAAGCGTCACACATGATGCTTTAGAGCCACAGGCTAGGCTTGTGCGCGGCGCAGATGACGGCTCTTTGGCCGGGCGCGACGGCTCGTCTTCGACCACGTTCGCGTGCTCGGCGAGCTGTTCGCCCGCGTCACCTGAAATATTGCACCGTCAATTCCCTGGTCACGTCAAACCGCGGGCGGATACTGCCTTCATCGCGTCGGCCGGAGGCCGTGTTACTGCTTGGTGTTGATCTCGACCGGTTGTGCCCGATCATCCACCGATCTTGCACCCCTCGTATCGGCGAAGTAGAGGCTGCGGGACTACGATCCTAGCAAGGCGGGCCGACGCGCTTGCGCCATGATTGCCGGGCATGAGCTGCGGGATTAGTCAGGCCGCGCAATCTCGGAAGGTGGGCAGGAATGCAGGTCATCGATCAGGCGATCCCGGCGGTGAAGCTCGTGATCCCGAAGCGGCACGGCGACGCGCGCGGCTGGTTCTCGGAGACCTACCGCGCCGACATCCTGGCCGCCCACGGCATCGAGGACCACTTCATCCAGGACAACCAGTCCTTCTCGGCGCAGCAGGGCACCGTCCGCGGCCTGCACTTCCAGCGCCACCCCTTCGCCCAGGCCAAGCTGATCCGGGTTCTCTCCGGCGCGATCCTCGACGTCGCGGTGGACCTGCGCCGGGACCAGCCCACCTACGGCCGGCACGTCGCCGCCCGCCTCGACGCCGCGAACGGCCATCAGCTCTACGTCCCGATCGGGTTCGGCCACGGCTTCTGCACCCTCGAGCCGGACACGATGGTGGCCTACAAGGTCGCCGGCGGCGTCTACAGCCCGGAGCATGACGGCAACCTGCTCTGGAACGACCCCGATCTTGGCATCGACTGGCCGGTGAGCGAGGCCGAGGCCCAGCTCTCGGCCAAGGACAAGGTCGCGCCCCGCTTCGCGGACCTCCCGCCGCTGTTCTGACGCCGTCACGGGCAACGCCCTTTCTTCGGAGATCACCCACCCCATGCGCATTCTCGTCACGGGCGGCTGCGGCTTCATCGGCTCGGCCCTGGTCCTGCACCTCGTCCAAGACCTCGGCCACGAGGTCCTCACCCTCGACGCCCTGACCTACGCGGCGAACCCGATCTCGCTGATGCCGCTCAAGGGCAACAACCGGCACCGCTTCGCCGAAGCCGACATCTGCGACCACGAGACGGTCTCCGGCCTCTTCGCCGAGTTCCGCCCGCAAGCGGTGATGCATCTCGCCGCCGAGAGCCATGTCGACCGCTCGATCACCGGGCCGGGCGCCTTCATCCGCACCAACGTGGTCGGCACCCAGGTGATGCTGGAGGCGGCCCGCGCCTACTACAACACCCTCGAGGGTGCGGAGCGCGACGCCTTCCGCTTCCTCCACGTCTCGACCGACGAGGTCTACGGCTCGCTGCCGCCCGGCGGCTTCTTCACCGAGGAGAGCCGCTACGACCCGCGCTCGCCCTACTCGGCCTCGAAGGCGGCCTCCGACCACCTGGCCCGCGCCTGGCACGAGACCTACGGCCTGCCGGTGCTGGTGACCAACTGCTCGAACAATTACGGGCCCCGGCACTTCCCCGAGAAGCTGATCCCGCTGATGATCCTCAACGCGCTGGAGGGCAAGAACCTGCCGGTCTACGGCGACGGCCAGAACGAGCGCGACTGGATCCACGTCGAGGACCACGCCCGCGGCCTCGTCGCGGTGCTGGAGAAGGGCCGGATCGGCGAGACCTACCTGCTCGGCGGCCGCTCGGTGCGCAACAACCTCGACGTGGTGAAGACGCTCTGCGCGATCTTCGACCGGCTGCGCCCGGAGGCCGGCCCGCACGAGCGCCTGATCCAGTTCGTCACCGACCGCCCGGGCCACGACCGGCGCTACGCCATCGACCCGGGCAAGGCGGAGGCCGAAGTGGGCTACACGCCGTCCCGCACCTTCGAGCAGGCGCTGGAGGACACCGTGCGCTGGTACCTCGACAACGAGTCGTGGTGGCGCCCGATCCGCGAGGGCCGCTATTCCGGCGAGCGCCTCGGCCTGACGGCGGAGTGAGACGATGACGCGGGAGATCCTCGTCCTCGGCGGCGGCGGCCAGGTCGGCACCGAATTGCAGCGGCGATCCTGGGGCGAGGGCGTGGTCATCCACGCTCCCACCCGGGACGCCCTCGACATCACCGACGAGGCCGCGGTCGCCCGCGCGATCGCCGAACGGCCCTTCGCGGCGGTGATCAACACCGCCGCCTATACGGCGGTCGACAAGGCCGAGAGCGACGTGGCCGCCGCCTGGCGGCTCAACGCGCTCAGCGCCGCCTACCTGGCGGCGGAGACCGCGAAGGCCGGTATCCCGCTCGTCCACGTCTCGACCGACTACGTCTTCGACGGCTCGGGCAAGGGCGCCTACGCCACCGACGCCCCGGTGCACCCGGTGAGCGTCTACGGCGCCAGCAAGGCGGCCGGCGAGATGGCGGTGCGCACCGGCAATCCGCGCCACGCCGTGGTGCGCACGGCCTGGGTGGTGAGCCCGCACCGGGCGAACTTCGTCAAGACGATGCTGCGGCTCGCGGGTGAACGCGACAGGCTGACGGTGGTCGACGACCAGCGCGGCTGCCCGACCTCCGCGGGCGACCTCGCGGCGGCGCTCGTCGCCATCGCGCTGCGCCTCGCCGCGGACAGGGACGCACCCGCCGGCACCTATCACTGCGTCAATGCCGGGGCGACGACCTGGTACGACTTTGCGCGGGCCATCATGGCGGGCGCGGCCGCCCGCGGCGCCCGCGCGGTGCCGGTCGAGCCGATCCCGAGCACGGCCTTCAAGACCCCGGTCACCCGTCCCGCCAATTCCGAGCTCTCGACCGAGACGCTGACCGCCGCCTTCGGCCTCACGCCCCGCCCGTGGCAGGAAGCCCTCGACGACATCCTGGACCAGCTGATCGGTCCCGCTGCGAACCAAGCCTGAGGAGTATCAGATCATGAAGGGCATCGTGCTCGCCGGCGGATCCGGCACGCGGCTGCACCCGGCGACGCTGGCGATCAACAAGCAGCTGCTGCCGGTCTACGACAAGCCGATGATCTATTATCCGGTCTCGGTGCTGATGCTGGCCGGCATCCGCGACATCCTGCTGATCTCGTCGCCGGAGCACATCGACAACTACAAGCGCCTGTTCGGCACCGGCGAGCAGTTCGGCGTCAAAATTTCCTACGCGCTGCAGCCGAAGCCCGAGGGCCTGGCCCAGGCCTTCATCATCGGCCGCGAATTCGTCGGCGACGACTCGGTCGCGCTGGTGCTCGGCGACAACCTGTTCTTCGGGGCCGGCATGCGCCAGCTCCTGGCCAAGGCCCGCGCGCGCGAGACCGGCGCCACGGTCTTCGCCTACCACGTCGACCAGCCCGAGGCCTACGGCGTCGTCACCCTCGACAAGCAGGGCCGCGCCACCAAGCTCGTCGAGAAGCCGAAGAACCCGGAATCGCCCTGGGCGGTGACCGGCCTCTACTTCTACGACAACCAGGTACTGGACATCGCGGCGGCGGTGAAGCCCTCGCCCCGCGGCGAGCTTGAGATCACCGACGTCAACCAGGCCTATCTCGATCGCGGCCAGCTCCACGTCGAGTGCATGTCCCGCGGCTATGCCTGGCTCGATACGGGGACCCACGACAACCTGCTCGAGGCCGGCGAGTTCGTCCGCGTCATCCAGCACCGCCAGGGCATGCAGGTCGCCTGCCTGGAGGAGATCGCCTACCTTCAGGGCTTCATCACCCGCGAGCAGGTGGTGGCCCGCGGCCAGCTCTTCGCCAAGACCAATTACGGCCAGAGCCTGCTGCGCCTCGCCCGCGAGGAGGAGCCGGGTCAAGGTCTGCTCTGATCGCGGCCTGCTCCGACCGGGCCCTGTCCGGGTCCGCCGGTCCTTGGATCGAGGGCCGCGCCACCCCCGGGAGGGCGGCGCGGCCCTTCGCATGTCCGCTCCGCCCCGCCCGAAAAGACCGAGTTTTCGCCGCGCCCCGGCGCGTGCTAAGGCCGCTTCACGGCCAAGTCTGGCCCGGGACTAGTTCCGGACCAGGAGCCTCCCGGCGGGCGCGCGACTCTTCTTCAGGAATGGGCGACAGCATGAAGGACATCCTCGAACGGCTCGACCAGCGGCGCGCGCAGGCCCGGGTCGGCGGCGGCGAGAGCCGGGTGGCGGCGCAGCACAAGCGCGGCAAGCTCACGGCGCGCGAGCGCATCGAGCTCCTCCTCGACTCCGGGTCGTTCGAGGAGTTCGACATGTTCGTCCAGCACCGCTCGATCGATTTCGGGATGGAGAAGCAGAAGATCCCGGGCGATGGCGTCATCACCGGCTGGGGCACCATCAACGGCCGCGCCGTCTTCGTGTTCTCCAAGGACTTCACGGTCTTCGGCGGCTCGCTCTCCGAGGCGCACGCCCAGAAGATCATCAAGGTCCAGGACATGGCGCTCAAGATGCGCGCCCCGATCATCGGCCTGTTCGATGCCGGCGGCGCCCGCATCCAGGAGGGCGTCGCCGCGCTCGGCGGCTACGGCGAGGTCTTCAAGCGCAACGTCACCGCCTCGGGGGTGATCCCGCAGATCTCGGTCATCATGGGCCCCTGCGCAGGCGGCGACGTCTACTCGCCGGCGATGACCGACTTCATCTTCATGGTGCGCGACACGAGCTACATGTTCGTGACCGGGCCCGACGTGGTCAAGACCGTGACCAACGAGGTGGTCACGGCCGAGGAACTGGGCGGCGCCAAGGTCCACACCTCGAAATCCTCGATCGCCGACGGCTCCTACGAGAACGACGTCGAGGCGCTGCTGCAGATCCGGCGCCTGATGGATTTCCTGCCGGCCAACAACCAGGCCGGCGTGCCGGAGATCGAGAGCTTCGACGATGCCGCCCGCCTCGACCGCAGCCTCGACACCCTGATCCCCGACAACCCGAACAAGCCCTACGACATGGGCGAGCTGATCCGGCGGGTCGTCGACGAGGGCGACTTCTTCGAGATCCAGGCGGCGTATGCCCGCAACATCATCACGGGCTTCGGGCGCATCGAGGGCCGCACGGTCGGCTTCGTCGCCAACCAGCCGATGGTGCTGGCCGGCGTGCTCGACTCGGACGCCTCGCGCAAGGCCGCCCGCTTCGTGCGCTTCTGCGACGCGTTCTCGATCCCGATCGTCACTTTCGTCGACGTGCCGGGCTTCCTGCCCGGCACCGCGCAGGAATATGGCGGGCTGATCAAGCACGGCGCCAAGCTGCTCTTCGCCTACAGCCAGGCGACGGTGCCGCTCGTCACGGTCATCACCCGCAAGGCCTTCGGCGGCGCCTACGACGTGATGGCCTCGAAGCATGTCGGCGGCGACGTGAACTACGCCTGGCCCACCGCCCAGATCGCCGTGATGGGTGCCAAGGGCGCGGTCGAGATCATCTTCCGCCAGGATCTCGGCGATCCGGACAAGATCGCGGCGCGCACGGCCGAGTACGAGGAGCGATTCATGTCGCCCTTCGTGGCGGCCGAGCGCGGCTACATCGACGAGGTGATCATGCCGCACTCGACGCGGCGGCGCATCGCCCGGGCGCTCGCCATGCTGCGCACCAAGGAGAGCGAGCAGCCCTGGAAGAAGCACGACAACATCCCGCTCTGACACGGCGGGGACAACGACAGGGCGGCGAAGCCCGGCTTCGCCGCCCTGACTGAGGTCTCGCCGTTGCGGGTCTCGTCCCGGCCTCAGCCGGCCTTCAGGAACTTCTCGACGCTGCCCGTGAGGCCGCCAGAATGGCCGGCGAGGCTCTCCGACACCATCCGGACGGTCTCGGCGATCCGGCCGGTGGCGCTCGCGGCGTTCGAGACCGCCACGATGTTGGTCGAGACTTCCTGCGTCGAGGCCGCCTGCTGCTCGACGGCGCTGGCGATGGCGAGCGTCAGCCGCGACAGCTCCGCCACCGCATTGTTGATGGTGGCGATCGCCGCCACCGCCTCGCTGGTCGCGCCCTGGATGTCGCCGATGCGCTGGGTGATCTCGCCGGTGGCCTTGGCGGTCTGGCCGGCGAGTTCCTTGACTTCCGCCGCGACGACCGCGAAGCCGCGGCCCGCCGCGCCCGCCCGCGCCGCCTCGATCGTGGCGTTCAGCGCCAGCAGGTTGGTCTGGTCGGCGATGGTCGAGATCATGCCGACGACCGAATCGACCTCGCGGGCCTTGTTCGAGAGGGTGCGCACCGTGGCGTCGGTCGCCTCGGCCTGGGCGGCGATCTGCTGGGCGCGCTCGGAGACGCGCCCGACCTGGCCGGCGATCTCCTGGATCGAGGCCGTCATCTCCTCGGACCCCGCTGCCACCGTGGCGGCGCGATCGCGGGCCTCATCGGCCGAATGGCCGAGGCCGGCGGCGGAGCGCTGCATCTCCTCCACGGCCGCGCCCATGGCGTTGACCACCTGCGACACGTCGGAGGCCATGTTCACCTGCGCGGTCACCACCGCCCAGGTCAGCATCGGCCCGAGATAGGTGCCGTCCGGCCCCATGATCGCCGAGACCTGGAGGTCGAGCGTCTCCGGACCGAGCCTGATCTTGGTCCGGTGCGGCAGCCGGCTCGCATCGGCCAGCATCCGGCGCTGATGCGCGGGGTTCTTGTGGAAGACGTCGATCGAGGTCCCGACCATCAGGTCCGTCGAGACCGGCAGGTACTGCGCCAGCGGGCCGAGGGTGCGGCGCGACGCGCCGTTCATGTAGTCGATGCGGAACTCGTTGTGCGGATCGGCGGTCATCACCGCCACCGGCATCCCCTCGATCATCGTCAGGAGACGGCTGATCTCGTTCTTCTTCTTGGTGATGTCCGCCGCAAGCTTCACCACCTTGATGGGCTTGCCCGCGGCGTCGAGGATCGGGTTGTAGGTCGCCTCGAGCCAGATGCGCTTGCGGTTCTTGCCGAAGCGCAGGAACTCGTCGGCGAAGAACTGCCCCGCGCGCAGCTTGGTCCAGAACTCCGCATAGTCCGGCGCCGCGGCGGCCTCCGGATCGACGAACATCCGGTGATGCTGGCCGACGATCTCATCGAGACGATAGTTGAGAAGATTCAGGAAGTTGGCATTGGCCTTGATCACGGTGCCGTCGAGATCGAATTCGATGATGGCAAGGGACTTGTCGAAGGCGGCCAATGTTGCATCCGACACATTCTCACGCTGTTTCCGAAACATGCCGCGCCGCCCCCGAGATCGATAATCGTTCAAACCGTGGGTGAGAAGACTTAAATTTGATTTAAAATAGCGACTTGCTTAAATTCCTAATTCAGGGGCCTGACGGTAGGGAGTTTGCCGCGCGACGCGGCTGCGACCGCGGCAACGCTCGGGCATTCCAAGAAAAAGCTCCTGCCGACCGGGCCAGGGCACAGGGGCAGGGATGTCGGCGCAGCGACCCGGCCACGACGGCCGGCCGGCAATTAACCGTAACGCCGCGCGCGGAGTCTCGCGGCCCGTCCGGCGGCCGGACGGGCCGGGGATCGGGCCCCGGCCCGGCCGTGGGCGGTCAGACCGCGGTCAGGCCCTGCTCGCGGATCCAGGCCTGGGTGCGGTCCAGCGCGGTGCCGAGGCGGTCGAACAGGGTGTCGATCTCGTCCGGGCGGATCACCAGCGGCGGGCAGACCGCGACGCGGTCGCCGGTCAGGAAGCGGACGATCAGGCCCTCTTCCTGCGCGAAGGCGACGCAGCGGGCGGCGACGCCCGCCTTGGGGTCGTACTGGCGCTTCGTCGCCTTGTCGGCGACGATCTCGAGGCCGCCGATCAGGCCGAGCCCCTTCGCCTCGCCGACGAGCGGATGCTCCTCCAGGGCCGACAGGCGGCGCTGGAAGTGCGGCGCCTTCTCGGCCGCGCCCTCGATGATGCGGTCGCGCCGGTAGATCTCGATCGTCTTCAGGGCCACCGCGCTCGCCACCGGGTGGCCCGAATAGGTGGTGCCGTGCCCGAAGGTGCCGATCTTGCGGCTCTGATCCTGCATCGCCTGGTAGAGCGGCTCGTCGACCGTGACGCCGCCGAGCGGCATGTAGGCCGAGGTGAGCGCCTTGGCGAAGGACAGGCTGTGGGGCTTCATGCCCATGGCCTCGGAGCCGAACCAGGTGCCGAGCCGGCCGAAGCCGCAGATCACCTCGTCGGCGATCAGGCGCACGTCATAGCGGGCGAGCACCGGCTCGATCGCCGCGAAATAGCCCTTGGGCGGCACGATGGCGCCGCCCGCGCCCATCACCGGCTCGGCGATGAAGGCCGCCACGGTCTCCGGGCCTTCCCGCAGGATCATCTCCTCCAGCTCGGCGGCGAGGCGCGCCGAATAGGCCTCCTCGCTCTCGCCGGCCTCGGCGCCGCGATAATGGTGCGGGCAGGCGGCGTGCAGGAAGCCCGGCAGCGGCAGGTCCCAGTCGGCGTGGTTGGCGGTCAGCCCGGTGAGCGAGGCCGACGCCACCGTGACGCCGTGATAGCCCTTGTGCCGGCCGATGATCTTCTTCTTCTGCGGCCGGCCCAGCGCGTTGTTGAGGTACCAGGTCAGCTTGACCTGGGTGTCGTTGGCCTCCGAGCCCGAGGAGGTGAAGAACACCTTCGAGACCGGGATCGGCGCCAGCTCCTTCAGGGTCTCGGCGAGCTCGATCGCCGGGTCGTGGCTGCGGCCGGAGAAGAGGTGGGTGAAGGGCAGGCGCGCCATCTGCTCGCGGGCCGCCTCGACCAGCTCCTCGTTGGAATAGCCGAGCGCCGTGCACCACAGGCCCGCCATGCCCTCGAGATAGGGCCGTCCGTCGGTGTCGTAGACCCAGACGCCGTGGCCGCGCTCGAGCACCAGCGGCCCGGTCTGCCGGAAGGCCGCCAGGTTGGTGTAGGGGTGGATCAGGGTTTCGACGTCGCGGGTGGCGAGGTTCGAGAGCATCGTCGCGATCGCTTTCTCAAGGAGGGCTCGGAATGAGCCCAGTACTGTCTCTGGGAAGGGACTCGGAGGGAGCCCCGGCCGGCGGAGCAGAATTCGCTTGCGCCGTCACACTAGCGGCGCGATGCCGACGCACAACCCGGGCCGTCCTCGCGGCAGCCCCGCACATTCCTGGTCAGACCGACGCGCATGCTCGACCCCGCCGAATTCGTCTCGACGCCCGCGCCCGGCCGGGCCTGCGGCGCCTGTACACTATGCTGCAAGGTCTACGACGTGCCGGCGGTGGAGAGCGTGGCCGGGGAGTGGTGCCGCCACGCCAAACCCGGCCGCGGCTGCGGCATCCACGAGACGCGGCCCGGCCATTGCCGCGCCTTCCACTGCCTCTGGATGACGGAGGGCTGGCTCGGCCCGGAATGGAAGCCCGACAAGGCCAAGATGGTGCTGAGTCTCGACCCGACGACGCGCTTCCTGCACGTCCAGGTCGATCCGAGCCAGCCTTCGGTCTGGCGGCGGGAGCCGTATTACGGCCAGCTCAAGCGCTGGGCGGTCGCCTCGCTGCCGCAGCGCCGGCACGTGCTGGTCTTCGTCAACCGCAACGCCACCGTGGTGCTGCCGGACCGGGACGAGCCGCTCGGCATGTTCTCGCCCGGCGACCGGCTCGTCGCCCGCGAGCGGCGGACGCCGAACGGCATCGTCATCGACGTGGAGAAACGGACGGTGGTGTGAGGCGCCGGGACGGCTCGCGACGGCAACCCGGACCGCGGTGATCGCGGCCGGAGAGGGGCCCGAACGGGCTCCGTGTGACCTCCCCGGCTGCGGCCGGCGGGTCGCAAGGCGGCGCCGTGATCCCTGCACCCGTCCGCGGTCCCTCTTCCTGCGCCCCTTCTCGACACGCCGCCTCTCGCGGGCGGCCGAAGCGATGCGTCTCCGCACCGGACGATGGGGTCATGCAAACAGGAGGCGCGATCGCAATGCCCCCACGGCGTTCAGCCGCCGTCGGCCCGGGCGGCGTCGCGCCAGGCCAGCACCACCCGCTCCAGCTCGGCCACGTCGCCCGGGGGCAGCCGGCCGAGGGTGCGGCCGACATAGCCCCGCTGGGCCGCGATGCCGGTGCGGGCGAGCGCCAGCCCGGCCTCGGTCAGGTGCAGGGCGTGGGAGCGCCGGTCGCCCGGGATCGGGCGGCGCTCGACCAGGCCGGCCTCGACAAGCCGGTCGATCAGCCCCGAGACGTTGCCCTTGGTGACGTAGAGCCGCTCGGCGAGGTCCTGCTGCGTCAGGCCCTCGCGCTCGGACAGGGTCGAGAGCACGTCGAATTGCGGGATCGACAGCCCGACGGCCTTCAGCTCCGCCGCCACCGCGGCCGAGACGCGCCGGTGCAGGCGGAGGAAGCGGAACCAGACCCGCAGCGGGTCGGCCTCGGCCGGGGCGTCTGCCCCAGCCGCTGGGTGGGGGCGCGAGGATGCCGTCATCCAGATAGTTTACATCAGAACCATCCCGGTGCCACGCCTGACCTCTCCCGATCCACGACGGATGCGCCTCAAGGTCCCGCTCCCCCGCCCGCTCTAGCCGCCCCCGCACCGCTGCCATAAGCTAACGCCTGAAACCGCGGGCAAGAATGCTCCGGCGACCGAGGGCCGTGCCGACGAGCGCGGCCCCCTGAGGAAGCGCAAGGGAAGGACGACACGCCATGCTCGGCCTGATGCAGGACTGGCCCCTGCTGATCCACCGCATCATCGACTACGCCGCGCTCCAGCACGGAGCCCGCCCGGTGATCTCGCGCTCGGTCGAGGGGCCGATGCACCGGACCACCTATGCCGAGGTGCGGCAGCGGTCGTTGCGCCTGTCGAAGCGCCTCGCCGCCGACGGCATCCGCCTCGGCGACCGGGTCGCGACGCTCGCCTGGAACACCTGGCGCCACCTCGAGGCGTGGTACGGCATCACCGGCGTGGGGGCGATCTACCACACGGTCAATCCGCGCCTGTTCGAGGACCAGATCGCCTACATCATCAACCATGCCGAGGACCGGATCCTCCTCCTCGACCTGACCTTCGTGCCCCTGGTCGAGCGCCTGGCGGACAAGCTGCCGACGATCGAGCGGTACGTGATCCTCACCGACGGCGCCCACATGCCGCAGACGTCCCTGCGCAACGCCGTCGCGTACGAGGACTGGATCGCCGAGGCCGACGACGACTTCGCCTGGGCGACCTTCGAGGAGAACACCGCCGCCGGCCTCTGCTATACCTCGGGCACCACCGGCCTGCCGAAGGGCGTGCTCTACTCGCACCGCTCGAACGTGCTGCTGGCCCTGATGGTCAACAACCCGGCCTTCATCGCGCTCAAGCCTACCGACATGGCGATGCCGGTGGTGCCCCTGTTCCACGCCAATGCCTGGGGCTTCAGCTTCGCTGCGCCGATGACCGGCGCCGGGCTGGTGATGCCGGGGCCGAAGCTCGACGGCGCCTCGGTGCACGCGCTGCTCGAGGAGACCGGCGTCACCGTGACGGCGGCGGTGCCCACCGTCTGGCTCGGCCTGCTGCACTACCTCGACACGACGGGCCAGCGCCTGAGCCACCTGAAGCGCGTCGTGATCGGCGGCTCGGCCTGTCCGCGGGCGATGACCGAGCGCTTCGAGCGCGATTACGGCGTCACCGTCGACCATGCCTGGGGCATGACCGAGATGAGCCCGATCGGCTCCTACTGCTCGCTCAAGCCGGAGGTGGCCCATCTCGAGGGCGAGGCCCGCCTCGACCTCAAGATGAAGCAGGGCTACGCCCCCTTCGGGGTCGAGTTCCGGCTGACCGACGACGAGGGCCGCGACCTGCCCTGGGACGGCACGACCTTCGGGCGGCTCAAGGTCTCAGGTCTCGCGGTGGCGAAGGCCTATTACCGCAGCGACGAGCCGATCCTCGACGATCGCGGCTTCTTCGACACCGGCGACGTCGCCACCATCGATCCGAACGGCTACATGGCGATCACCGACCGCTCGAAGGACGTGATCAAGTCCGGCGGCGAGTGGATCTCCTCGATCGACCTCGAGAACCTGGCGGTCGGGCACCCGGACGTGGCGGAGGCCGCGGTGATCGGGGTGCAGCACCCGAAATGGGACGAGCGCCCGCTGCTCATCGTGGTGCCCAAGGAGGGCCGCACCCCCGACAAGGCCGACATCCTGGCCTTCATGGCGCCGCACATCGCCAAGTGGTGGATGCCCGACGACGTCGTGGTGGTGCAGCAGATCCCCCACACCGCCACCGGCAAGATCCAGAAGACCGCCCTGCGCGACCAGTTCCGCGATTACCGGCTGCCCGGAGCGGCGTGAGCCCGAAGCGGCGGGCGCCCGAAGGGTGCCCGTCTGCCTGTGCGGCCGGGCCGACCGCCCGGCCGACAGGTCCCGCGGCGCGACCTTATCGCGCGTCCGCCCCACGATGACGGACGCCGCCGCGCGCCCATCTCGTCGGGGCAGATGGTGCGGCAGCGGCGTGAGGGTGGCGTGCGGGACGATCTGACCGTCTACTACGATGGGGCCTGCCCGCTCTGCCGGACCGAGATCGGGCATTACCGGCGCTGTGCCGGGGCCGAGCGCGTGCGCTTCGTCGACCTCGCGACGATGGACGACGACGCGGCCTTGGGATCCGGGCTCGACCGGGCCGCCGCGCAGGCGCGGTTCCACGTCCGCGAGGCGGATGGGCGCCTCGTCTCCGGCGCGGCCGCCTTCGCGCGGCTCTGGCGCCGCTTGCCGGCCTGGCGCTGGCTCGGCCGGCTCGTCGAGCTCCGGGTGTTCGGGCGCCGCCCCGTGCTGGCCCTGTCCGAGGCGGCCTATCGCCTGTTCCTCCCGCTGCGGCCGCGCCTGGCGCGCGTGCTGAGCCGCAGCGGCCTCCTCCGGACATCGGCGTGAGGCACGGATCCGGGCGCCGCGCCGGCGGTGTGCCGCACGAGGTTTCCATACAATCGCAGCGGGGTGTCGCATGGGCAGCGCGGTCGTCGTCGGAGCCTCGGGCGGGATCGGTCGCGCCCTCGTCGCGGCGCTCGCCGCGGGCGGGGCGCATGAGACGGTCTTCGCCCTGTCGCGCTCGCCCATGCCGCAGCCCGGACCCGCGCGATCCCTGCCCGCCGACGTCACCGACGAGGACTCCATCGCGGCGGCGGCCCGCACCGTCGGGGAGTCCGGACCGGTCGATCTCGTCGTCGTCGCCAGCGGCATCCTGCACGGGCCGGGCGTCTCCCCCGAGAAGGCGATCCGGACGCTCGATCCGGCGGCGATGGCGACGGTGATGGCCGTCAACGCGATCGGCCCGGCGCTCGTGGCCAAGCACGTCCTGCCGCTGATGCCGCGCCGGGGGCGTCGCGTCTTCGCCGCCCTCTCGGCACGGGTCGGCTCGATCGGCGACAACCGGTTAGGCGGGTGGTACGCCTACCGGGCCTCGAAGGCGGCGTTGAACCAGATCCTGCGCACCCTCGCCGTCGAGACGGCGCGCACCCATCCCGAGCTGATCGTGGCGGGCCTGCATCCCGGGACCGTGCAGACGGCGCTGTCCCGGCCGTTCCGCCCGGATCCGGGACCCGGCCTGTTCGCGCCGGAGGAGAGCGCGGCCCATCTGGTGCGGGTCCTGAACGGGCTGCAGATCGGGGATTCCGGCCGGGTCTTCGCCTGGGACGGGCAGCCGATCCCGCCGTGAGGCGCCGCCGGGCGTGGCCCGGCCCGCCGCGCAGGATGCAGCCCGGGGCGCAACCAATGCCGCGCCTCTGCACTTGTCAGGGAGGAATTCCCGATTGGAAGGAGTGCACGATGCCGATGTGGAAGACCGTGGCCGAGCTGGCGGCCGAGCGCAACATCGACCTCAAGGCCGCGCAGACGCTGGCGGAAGCCTCGAACTGCCCGAAAGTGTTCGGGCTGCACGGCACCGTCTACCTGATCTGACCGCCGCGCCGGCCCTGGCCCGCTCGCGGGCCAGGCCTTGGCGAGGCCCATCCCATCGATCGATCGCTACATGGCGATCGTATTCGTTCGGTCGAGGCGCGATGCCGTCGTGATCGCCGCCCGACCGATATTTGCAAAAGTTTAATCCGAGCCGGCTACCGTGGGCGACGTTGTCATAGCGTATAGCGTCCCGGGATCATGACCATCGGCACGGCGAAATTCGGATCTCTCGAAGACAGCACCGCTCTCCTGCAGAGTCACGTCATGGCGATCTCCGAGGCGATCGCGCGGACGCGGCAGGAGATCGCCGAGATCCGGGAGGAGCAGGATGCCGGCCGCACCCGCGACGAGCTCAACGCCGTCGTGCGCGGCACCGAACAGGCCACCGACACGATCCTGACGGCCTCGGAGGCGGTCGATGCCCTCGCGGGCGGGATCGCCAGGCGGGCAAGGGACGTCGCGACCCGCGACGACGCGACCCGGGACGACGCCCTGGCCATCCAGGCCCAGATGCAGACGATCTTCGAGGCCTGCAACTTTCAGGACCTGACCGGCCAGCGGATCGCGAAGGTCGTGCGGACCATCGTCCTCGTCGAGGAGCGGGTCGCCGAGATGATGCGTCTCTGGTCGAGCTCGACCTCCGCCTCGAAGCCGGCGCCGGAGCGGCGCCAGGGCGAGGATTCCCTCCTCAACGGCCCCGCGCTGCCCGGCGACGCCGCCGTCTCGCAGGACGCCGTCGACGCGATGTTCCCCTAAAGGGGCCCCGTTCGCGGGTGGCGACGAGCCGCGCGGCCGATCGGCGCTGCCGAACCTGTCGCCCCGTCGGTGTCGGCGCAAGCATCCCGGGGACGGACTGCGCCGCGGAACTGCGTCAGGCGAAAGCTGTCGCGGTGCCGGGGCGCAGCGTCTCGGCATCCGACCCGAAGGCACGATCCGTGGTGTCGGCCGTCTCGGCTGTCGTCCGACGATCGAGGGCATGGGTGAGGCGGCCCCTGTCCCTCGGAGGAGTGGTGCGAGGATGTCCCGGACTGGTCCTCGATATTTCAGAATATGCAATTTGAGGTTGAATCATCGCGCGTTGTGACGTCCGAATCGTCGATCGCCCGTCATCTTCGATCGATGAATTCACCCGACAATCAAACAATACGGAGACGCGACAAAATTTATCATCAGATCATGGGTGTCGTACATGCACTTGATTTCAATGTATGGGCGAATTTTAGGAAAAATTTAACTGACAAAAAATGAACCGGATCCCAATCCGATCGTTGATGCAGCGATTGGAGACGCAATGGGGCTTCGGGAATGCTGTGGAACAGCCGGGCGATGCGCATTCTCATCGGTGCGCTGCTGCTTGGGGCGGCGGTCTTGGCGGTTCTGCCGGCACTGACCGGCTATACCAGCCTCGACGGGACGGTGAATGCCCGCTTCACCGTGATCGCCGCGCCGATCGAGGGCGTCGTGTCCGACACGCCTCCGAAGGTCGGGACCGCCGTTCCCGAGGGTACGCAGCTGTTCCGGATCCGGAACGAGCGCATCGCCCGCACCGCAGAGGCGCAGCTGGACGCCGATCTCGGCGCGACGCGTGAGCGCCTGCGCGCCCTCGAAGGGCAGGTCGGCACGCTCTCCGCCATCAAGAGCGACCTCGCCGCGCGGCTGAAGGAATACCAGCAGGCCAGCATCACCGGCGTCCAGCAGGAGATCGTCATCCGCCAGCAGCGCATCACCGCGGCGCAGGCGCAGCAGGTCTCCGCCCAGGCGGATCTGGTCCGCAAGACGACGCTCGGTGCGACCGGCGTCGTGGCCGGCAGCTCCGTCGAGCAGGCGCGGGCGGCCTCGGTGGCGGCCACCAGCGAGCAGGCGATCGCCAGGGCCGACCTGGAGCGCCTGTCGCGGCAGCTGGAGGCGCTGCGGAAGGGCACCTTCGTCGGCGAGGGCCGCAACGACGTGCCCTATTCGCAACAGCGCCAGGACGAGGTGGCGATCCAGCTCGCCAATGTGCAGATGCAGGCGCGGGCCGAGCGCGCCCGCATCCAGCAGCTCGAGCGCCAGATCGAGCTGGAGCGCGAGCGCAACGACCGGCTCTCGACCGCGGTGGTGCGCGTGCCCTTCGACGGCGTGGTCTGGCGCAACAACGTCGTGGCCGGGTCCAACGTGGTGGTCGGCAACGAGCTGACCCGGCTCCTGGATTGCCGCGACCTGTTCGTCGACATCCTGGTCAACGAGATAGACTACGACGACATCCATCCGGGCGCGACCGCCGAGGTGCGCCTGCTGGGCAGCAGCCAGATCATCGCCGGCACCGTCCTGTCGGTGCGCGGGTCGAGCGCGGCGGTCGAGGAGATGGTGCTCGCCGCCGTCCCGCCGGAGAGCCGCGGCAAGAGCGCCCGCATCCGGGTCGCCCTCGCGCCGAACCCGATGCAGCGCGACTTCGCGAATTTCTGCCAGGTCGGCCGCTCGGTGCAGGTCCGGATCGCGCGCGCCACCCGGCGGTACCAGTTCCTGAACGGGGTGAAGAGCCTGTGGTTCAGTATCTCGTAGATTTCGCCCCGACGCTCTTCGTCCTGGCCTTCTTCTTCCTGTTCAGCCTGAATTGGCCGCGCAACGCCACCTGGGCGCGGGCGATCACCTGCCTCGTCGTGCTGGGAGTCGCCCTGCGCTACCTCGCCTGGCGTTTCGTCGCGACGGTGCTGGCCTATCCCTATGACGGGAGCTTCGGCTTCTTCTGGACGTGGTTCGTCTTCCTGGTCGAGCTCGGCGCCTTCGCCGACATCCTGCTGTTCCTGGTCGCGATGAGCCGCACCGTCGACCGCAGCGCCGAGGCCGACCGTCGCGAGCGGGAGTTCTTCGTCCGCGACGCCGCCGACCTGCCGACGATCGACGTGTTCATCCCGACCTACAACGAGCCGATCGACGTCCTGGAGCGCACCATCGTCGGCGCGCTCGCCCTCGACTACCCCCGCGACAAGCTCACGGTCTACGTCCTCGACGACAAGCGGCGCGGCTGGCTGAAGGAGTATTGCGACCGCAAGGGCGCCATCCACGTCACGCGGCCGGACAATTCCCACGCCAAGGCCGGCAACATGAACCACGGCCTGACGGTCTCCTCGGGCGACTTCATCGCCATCTTCGATGCCGATTTCGTGCCCTACCGCACCTTCCTGCGGCGCACGGTGCCGTTCTTCACGGATCCGACGATCGGTATCGTCCAGACGCCGCAGCACTTCTTCAACAAGGATCCGGTCCAGTCCAACCTCAGCCTCGAGAAGGTGTGGCCGGACGAGCAGCGCCTGTTCTTCGACGAGATGGCGGCGAGCCGCGATGCCTGGGACGTCAGCTTCTGCTGCGGCTCCTGCTCGATCGCGCGGCGCTCGGCGCTCGACGAGATCGGCGGATTCCCGCACGATTCGATCACCGAGGACCTGCTCACCACCCTGGCGCTGCTCAACCGGGGCTACACGACGCGCTACCTCAACGAGCGGCTCTCGATGGGCCTCGCCGCCGAGAACCTGAAGGGCTACTTCGTCCAGCGCGGCCGCTGGTGCCGCGGCGGCATCCAGACGATCTACCTGCATAACGGCCCGTTGCGCGGCCCCGGCCTCACCCTGTTCCAGCGCTTCATGTTCCTGCCGCTGTCCTGGCTCGTCCAGTACACTGTCCGCTTCGTGATCCTGGTGGTGCCGGCGGTCTATCTCTGGACCGGCGCCGCGCCTTTGTACTTCACCGGCACGCAGGACATCGTCTGGTACCAGCTGCCGGTGCTGGCAGCCTATTTCCTGCTGATGGGCTGGCTGACGCCGACCCGCTACCTGCCGCTGGTCTCCTCGGCGGTCGGCGCCTTCGCCACCTTCCGCATTCTGCCGGTCGTGATCTCCAGCCTGGTCAAGCCGTTCGGCGTGCCGTTCCGGGTGACGCCGAAGGGCTCCGGCAACGAGGATTCGGCCTTCGACGCCTACACCTTCTTCTCGATCGCGTTCTGGATCGCCGTCACGGCGCTCGGCCTCGTCGTGAACGTCGTGCCGGAATGGTCCCGGATCGGGGAGGGGGAGTTCTCCGTCGTCTCGGCCTGGTGGGCGGTCATCAACATCGCGGTGCTGATGGTGGCGGCCCTCATCTGCTTCGAGAAGCCGAGGCCGCTCCTCGACAGCTTCGCGACGAACGAGCCGGCCCGGATCGAGCACGAGGACGCGGCCTTCGCCGGCCGCATCACCAGCCTCTCGCTCGAAGGCGGCATCGTCGAGTTCGACGGCCAGCCGGCTCTGCGGGCCGGCGATCAGGTGATCGTCGAGATGGAGCGGTTCCCGCACCTGCGCAGCACGGTCGAGGCGGTGTCGCGCCTGGCGGGGGGCGGCTTCGCCATGAAGTTCCGCTATCTGCTGGAGGGAGAGTGCCGCGACCGCATGATCGTGAAGCTCTATACCGGGCAATACTCGCAGGACATCCACGAGCTCGACAGGTCGGCGATCGCCAGTGGTCTCTGGTCCCGCATGTTCGGCCGGACCGTACGGGCGACGGCCTGACCCGCCGTGGCGATCGTCGCGCCGGATGACGACGACATCGGCCTGTGGCCGGTGCAGACCACGGATGCAGGGCTCGGGGCGACCCTCCGGCGCCCAGGGCGCTTGACGCTGAGCCGCCAATTCCAGACCATGGCGTTGCACACTCTAAAATCCCCGCCCAAATCTCCCCGATGCCTCTGATCGCCCGCCTTCGCGCCTACGCCGCCGAGATGTTCGGCGCGCCTGCCTCGCCGCCCGACCCGGAGGCGGAGCAGCACCTCGCCGCCGTCGCCCTGCTCGTCCACGTGGCGCGGGTCGACGGCACGCTGGCAGTGGTGGAGCGCGACCGGCTCGCGCGTCTCCTGACCCACCGCTTCGCGCCCAGCGAGGCGCAGGCCAAGGCGCTGATCGAGCAGGCCATCAGCTTCGACGACGAGACCCGCGACGTGGCCGAGCTCGTCGAGATGATCGGCCGCGACGTGCCGGAGGAGGAGCGGCGCGGGCTCCTCGGCCTCGCCTGGGCGGTGGCCGCCGCCGACGGGGAGGTGCACGAATTCGAGGACGACCTCGTCTGGCGCGTCGGCCAGCTCCTCGGCTTCGACGATGCCGCCATCACCGCCACGCGGGCGGTCGCCCTGTCGGGGCTGCCGACCCAGCAGGTGCCGGCCCGATGAATCGTCCGAAATGAACGAGCGATGGTGAGTCCCTTCGTGATGCCGGAGCCCGGGCTGAAGCCCGTGCTGCTGATCCTGCACCAGGAGCAATCCACGCCCGGCCGCCTTGGCCGGCTGTTCCAGGAGCGCGGCCACCCCCTCGACATCCGCCGCCCCCGCTTCGGCGATCCGCTCCCCGAGACGATGCGGGATCATGCCGGCGCGGTGATCTTCGGCGGTCCCATGAGCGCCAATGACGGCGACGCCTTCGTGCGCCAGGAGATCGACTGGATCCAGGTGCCCTTGCGCGAGGAGCGGCCCTTCCTCGGCCTGTGCCTCGGCGCGCAGATGCTGGCGAAGTGTCTCGGCGCCACGGTCTGCGCCCATCCGGAGGGGCGCGCCGAGATCGGCTACTATCCCCTGCTGCCGACCGAGGCGGGGCGCGACTTCGCCGGCGAGATCGGCCAGCCCTGGCCGTCGCACGTCTATCACTGGCATCGGGAGGGCTTCACCTGCCCGGGGGGGGCCGACACGCTGGCCACCGGCGACGATTTTCCGACCCAGGCGATCCGGGTCGGGCCGGCGGCCTTCGGCCTCCAGTTCCACCCGGAGGTCACGCACGCGATGATCTGCCGCTGGACCGTGCGGGCCGCCGAGCGCCTGCGCCTGCCCGGCGCGCAGGACCGGGCGCGGCAGATCGAGGGCCGGTTGATGCATGACGGCCGCGTGGTGGCCTGGCTCGACGCCTTCCTCGACCACTGGCTCGCCGGGGCGGGGGCGAGGCCGGAGCCCCTGGCCGCCTCGTGATGGCCGCATCATGATCCTCAGCCTGACCCTGCTGCTGCTCTGCCAGCTCGCCGGCGAGATCGTCGCCCGCGCCTTCGCGCTGCCGGTCCCGGGCCCGGTCGTCGGCATGGCGCTGCTCCTCGGGGTGCTGGCCCTGCGCGACCGGCGCCCCGGCGGGCTGCCGGCGCCGCTGACCGACGGCACGCTGGAGCGGACCGGCAAGGGGCTGCTCGCCCACCTGTCGCTGCTGTTCGTGCCGGCGGGCGCCGGGGTGATCGGCCGGCTCGACGTGCTGGCCGCCCACGGCCTCGCGCTCGCCGTCGCGCTGGTGGTCTCGACGGCGCTGGCGCTCGTCGCCACGGTCACCACCTTCTCGTATGTCGCGCGGCGGACCGGGCGATGACGGGCGAGTTCGCCCTCTGGGTCTTCCTGTCGCGCACGCCGCTCCTGTGGCTCACCGTGACGCTCACCGCCTACGTCATCGCCGACCGGATCTCCGCCGCCACCGGGCGCCATCCGCTGGCGAACCCCGTGCTGCACGCGATCTGGATGGTCGGCCTGGTGCTGGTCGTCACCCGCACGCCCTACGCGGTCTATTTCGAGGGCGCGCAATTCGTGCACTTCCTGCTCGGCCCCGCCACGGTGGCGCTGGCGATCCCGCTCTACGAGCACCGCAAGACCGTGACCCGGGTGCTGGTGCCGATGCTGGCCGCCCTGGCGGTCGGCTCCACGGTCGCCCTCGTCACCGGCATCGGCACCGCGAAGCTCCTCGGCGTGCCGGATCCGATCCTGATCGCGCTGGCGCCGAAATCCGTGACCGCCAGCGTCGCCATGGGCATCACCTCGGCGCTCGGCGGCGACCCGACGCTGACCGCCGTGCTGGTGATCCTCACCGGCATCCTCGGCGCGATCATGGTCACGCCGCTCCTCGACCGTCTCGGGATAAGGGATTACCGCGCCCGCGGCTTCGCGGCGGGCTTGGCCGCCCACGGCATCGGCACCGCCCGCGCCTTTCAGGTCAGCGAGGTCGCCGGCACCTTCGCTGGCATCGCCATGGGTCTCAACGCCTTCCTGACCGCCGTGCTGGTGCCGCTGGCGCTGTCGGTGCTGCGTTAGGCCTCCGTCGCCGCCCGCAAGGCCCCGACGAGGTGGAGCGAGCCGGTCACCAGGAGCCAGCCGCCCCGCAGTGCGGCGAGGTCCGCCGCACGGGTGAGGCCTGCATCCGGGGCGGCCACCGCCTCGGCCTCCATCCCCTCGGCCGCGGCGAGCGCCCGGAGCGCCGCGGCGGCGTGCCCGCGCCGCTCCGGCATCTCGGTCGCGACCACGCTCGCCCCGTGCCGGGCCAGGGCCGCGAGGAACCCCGCCGCGTCCTTGTCGCCCGCCAGAGCCACGAGGGCGGTGCAGGGACCCGGGAGGTCGGGCGCGCGCGCGAGGTCGCGCAGGACCGCCGCGAGGTTGAACGGCACATGGGCTCCGTCGAGCACCACCGGCACCGCACCGGTGGCGGTCCGCATCCGCCGGCGCTCGAGCCGCCCGGGCAGGCGAGCGCTCGCGCGGGCAGCGGCGTCGAGGAAGCTTGAACGCAGGGGGGTGCCGTCGCGGCCGAGCGCGCCCCGGCGGCCGAGATGGTCGAGGACGAGGCCGGCGAGGGCGGCATTCTCCTCGTCGATCGAGGCGCCGTCGGGAAGCCCCGGCCGCAGCACCGGGCACGAGAGGGCGGCGGCGCGGGCGGATGCGACCGCTCCGGCCTCGTCGTCGGGGCTGAGCGTGGTGACGAGCGCCGCACCGGGCTTGAGGATGCCGACCTTCTCGGCGGCGATGGCCGCGCGGGTGTGCCCGAGGATCTCGGTGTGCTCGAGGGCGACGTTGGTGACGACCGCGACCTCGCTCCCCACCGCGTTGGTCGAATCGAGCCGCCCGCCGAGGCCGACCTCGATCACCGCCCAGTCGAGCTCCGCCTCGCCGAAGATCGTGAGCGCGGCGGCCGTCAGCACGTCGAACCAGGTCGCGTCCCGGCCCGCCGTGCCGTCGCGGCCCGCCGCCTCGTGGGCGTCGAGCGCCCGGGCGAGCGCGAGCGCGAGGCGCGCATCCTCCACCGGCCGGCCCTGGAGGCAGACCCGCTCGGTGACCGATTCGACGTGGGGCGAGGCGTAGCGCCCGACCCGCAGGCCGGCCCGCATCAGCCCGGCCTCGATCAGCGCGCAGACCGAGCCCTTGCCCTTGGTGCCGCCGACATGGATCACCCGCAAGGACGCCTGCGGCGTGCCGAGCCGGTGCAGCAGGTCGCGCATCGGCTCGAGGCCGACCCGCATCCCGCCCCGCGGCCGCTTCTCCCAGTCGGTCAGGCGGTCGAGGCGGCCGAGGACGGTGCACAGGGGGAGAGCGTCGGAGGGTGAGGGCACGGATGAAGGCATTTTGGGCGTCGGCGTCGGCGTCATGGGTCACCCGTCGGTCGGTGCGGGGAGGGTGCCCAGGCGAGCGGCGGCGACATCCCGCGCTCCCCGGTGGTCGGACCACCTTGAACCTCGCCAGTCACGCGGGACAGCCCCCCATAAGAGACGAGGCGGAGACGGGCAACCGGCGCGCGAGGCCGTTGCGTCACCTTGTGCCGGCCCCGGCGGGCGGCTACTCACCGGGTCTCCCGTCCCCACCCGCCAGGATCGCCCGCCGCCTTGCCCGCCCGCCTCGACGCCATCGACTGGGCGATCCTCCGGGAGCTGCAGGCCGACGGCTCCATCACCAACGTGGAGCTGGCGCGGCGCGTCGGCCTGTCGGCGCCGCCCTGCCTGCGCCGGGTCCGCGCGCTGGAGGAGGCGGGCATCATCCGCGGCTACCGCGCCCTGCTGGAGCCGAAGGCGCTCGGCTACGAGGTGATGTGCTTCGCCATGGTGCAACTCGCAGCCCAAGGCCAGGCGGAGCTCGCCGCCTTCGCGGCCGAGATGCGCGACTGGCCGATGGTGCGGGAATGCTGGACCCTCTCGGGCGAGACCGACTTCCTGCTCAAATGCGTCGCGCCGAATCTCGGCGCCTTCCAGCAGCTCGTCGGGCACCTGACCGGCCTGCCCAACGTGCGCACGGTGCGCACGGCGCTCGCTCTGGACCAGATCAAGGACGAGCCGATCGCCCCCCTCGACGGGCCCGCGGCCGAGCTGTGATCACGCCGCCGCTCGCGGGGACTGGGAGCACTTTACTGTAAGAGACTGACTCTCGCGCCACTCTGCCCTAAAAGTCGGGACTGTCGGATGGGGGCTGGCGCGATCGTCGGACCGTCCGCGAGAGTTGAGCGAGGGCAGGACAGCGCGCAGCCGAAACTCCGAGTTGATATTATACCGCCGGGGCGAGGACCCTAGGGTGTATGTCCGCCGAGACTACTCGACTTCATTGCCTGAGGCGCACGACGGCAGGATGACAGAGGCCGCAGCATGACGAGGCCGGACCGCCACGATCCCACCGTGCCAACGCCGCCCCGGACCCGGAGCGCGCGCTGGAGCGAGGGCGCCGAGCCGCACCCGATCGTCGGAAGGGTGGGGACCATGCCGGACCCGGTGAGCCTGTTCGCGGTCCCGATCGGCCGGACGACGAGCCGGCCCGGCGATCCCGTGCCGGTCACTCAGACGCTCTATCGCACCTCGGACCACCGTTACGTGATCCGCACCTGTCTGCATGATGGGGCCGATCCGGCGCAGGATGCCTGCGACGTGATGATCTACGCCGACGAGGCCGCCCTGCGCGAGGCGCTGTCGGCCGGCAACGACGGCCTCGACCAGGCGCTGCTCGCCGCCGCCGGCCTCGCTCCGGACCGGGCGTGACCGCCTGACGCCATCGGCCGGACGTCGCCACAAGCCGGGAGAGGGCGGCGACCGCACATGGTCGCCGCCCTTTGCCTATCAATGATGCTGGTGCCCGCCCGCGGCCTCCGGCGCCGCGGCGCCGATGGCGCCGACGGCGAAGCGCACCGGCACCGTCCCGGCGCGGGCGAAGGTGAGGGTGCCCTCGACGGCGTCGCCGGCCTTCACCGGGCCGGTCAGGTCCATGAACATCAGGTGGTAGCCGCCGGGCTTGAGCACCACGGTCTCGCCGGGCTTGATGACGAGGCCGGCTTCCACCGGCGCCATCTTCGCCACGCCCTTGTCCATCGCCATCTGGTGCACCTCGCCCCGTCCCGCGAGCGGGATCGAGGCCGAGACCAGCCGGTCGGGCTCCTTGCCGGTATTGGTGACCTGCAGGTAGCCGCCCGCCACCTTGGCGCCCCCGGGGGTGGCGCGGATCCACGGGGCCTCGATGGTGAGGTCGCCGGCCTTGACGGAGGCCGGCGCGGCCGGCGCCGCGGCGGCGGCCGCCACGATGCGCACGCCCGGGGCCGGGGTCTTCAGGTCGCGGGCGGATTGGCCGGCGGCCGGCACCTCGCGCCAGTCGACGACGGCGCCGTCGCAATCCTGGCGCACCGGGAAGTAGACCGTGCCCCCCGGCGCGACCGCATCGGTGAGGCGGGCCTGGAACACGAACTCGTCGTAAAGGTCGTCGGGCAGGGAGCCGCCCTTCCAGGTGATCGTCTTCACGCCCTCCGAGACCGTGCCGTGATACGACGGATAGGCGCGGGTATAGGCCCCCTTCTCGGTGCTGAGCTCCCAGCCGGCCTTCGGCATGGGCTTGGCCGCGATCACCCCGTCGGGGATCGTGACGGTGATGCCGGTGGTCGGCTTGCCGTCGCAGCCATGGCCGATCTGGACCACGCCGCGATAGGTCTGGTTCGGGCTCGCCTGCGTGACGGCGAGGACCGCGTGGGCGAGGGCGGGGGCGGCAGCAAGGGAGAGGGCGGCGGCGAGGCCGGCGCGGAGCGAGAGGGTCATGATGTCGGGTCCGGGAGAAGCGTGACGGATGTGAGACGCGGTGCGAGCCGCCGGAACGTCACGAAGCGGGCGGACCGCGGGCGGAAGCCGGCCGGGCGGGCGACGCGCGGGCCGGGGCTGCCGCCGCGAGGGACCAGGACAGGACCACGGCCGCCAGGGGCGGCCAGGCATGGGCCGTCGCCGGGCCCGGCGGGGCGAGGGGAGCATGGCAGGCGAGGGTGCAGCAGGCATGGGCGTGGACGGGCGGCCCGCCGCCTCCCGAGGTGTCGTGGGACGGGCAGAGGAGGCCGGCACCCGCCGCGACCGGGACCGGGTTGAGGCCGGTGAGGAAGGCCTGCAGCACCAGCCCGTAGAGCGACAGCACGGCGGCCAGCGCGCGCCAGCGCGCCATCCTCCCGCCCGGTGCCTGCCTGATCGCGCTCATGCGCCAGTCATAGCCGAGGCGGCCCGGCTCCGCCACGGCCGCGACGGTTCGGCGACGGGGCAGCCCGTGCGACGCGTTGCACAATTACCGCAGTCCACAGCCCAGCTCCGGGCTCCACAGCGGCGCCCGCCCGGCGCCACAATCTGGCCCGCTCCTCATAGTGTCTTAACCGCATCCCGGCACCGTCACGGGCCATAGAATGGGGCGCAACACGGCAGCCATCAGGTCTGCGGCCGTCAAACGTCCCGCGTCACAGGTTCGAGAGCAGATTTCCCATGCTGACACGCGTTTCCCTCACCGGTTCGCTCGGCCTGGCTCTCCTGGCCGCGGCCGCCATCCCGGCCCTGGCGCAGGACCGGGGCGGGTCGCTGGCCCAGGCCGAGTGGGCGCAGAACTACGATTCCGCCGCGACGATGCGGGTGCAGCGCTCCAACACGCCGATCCTCTCGCCCCAGACCCTGGCGGCGACCGAGCAGATGGTCGAGCGCTACCGCGACATCGTGGCCCGCGGCGGCTGGCAGTCGATCTCCGGCGCCGAGCGCCTGCGCGTCGGCTCGAAGAGCCCGGCGGTGACGGCCCTGCGCCAGCGCCTGATCGCCTCCGGCGACCTCGACCCGGCCGCCGGCTCCTCGCCGGTCTATGATTCCTACGTCGAGGCCGGCGTGCGCCGCTTCCAGGCCCGCCACGGCCTGAACCAGACCGGCGCGATGAACGTCACCACCGTGCAGGCGATGAACGTGCCGGCCGACGTGCGCCTGCGCCAGCTCGAGCTGAACGCGGTGCGCCTGCGCTCCTATTCGGGCAATCTCGGCGAGCGCTACGTCATCGTCAACATCCCGGCGGCGCTCGTCGAGACCGTCGAGGGCGACCACGTCGCGACCCGCCACGCCGCCGGCGTCGGCAAGATCGACCGCCAGTCGCCGATCATGAATGCCAAGATCCAGGAGGTGAACTTCAACCCCTACTGGACCGTGCCGGCCTCGATCATCAAGAAGGACCTGATCCCGAAGATGCAGAAGGATCCGTCCTACCTGACGGACAACAAGATCCGCATCTTCAACGGCGACCGCGAGATCCCGCCGGCCCAGGTCAACTGGCATTCCGACGAGGCGACCCGCTACCGCTTCCGCCAGGATCCGGGCGTCGACCTGAACTCGATGGGCTTCGTGCGGATCAACATCCCGAACCCGCACGGCGTGTACATGCACGACACGCCGGCCAAGGGCATCTTCGGCGACGATTTCCGCTTCGTCTCCTCGGGCTGCGTGCGCGTGCAGAACGTGCGCGACTACGTGTCCTGGATCCTGCAGGGCACCCCGAACGCCAACCCGGACACGATCGAGTCGATCATCCAGAGCGGCCAGCGGGTCGATGCCCGGCCGCTGGCGCCGATCCCGGTCTACTGGACCTACATCACCGCCTGGTCGACCCCGGACGGCCTCGTGCAGTTCCGCGACGACATCTACAAGCGCGACGGCGCCGGCGCCCCGACCGCCTCGATGGCGGCCGCCGCCGCCGGCCCGCGCAACTTCAACCCCGACGCCGACGACGACCAGACCAACTGATCGCCGCGACAACGAAGCCGAACTGACGACGGCCCGGGCTCAGCGCCCGGGCCGTTTTCGCATGACGGGAAGCCCCCATGACCCCGGACCCCGAATCCCGCCTCGACGCCCTGGAAGCCCGCATCGCCCACCAGGACGCCACGATCGAGGACCTGAACCGCATCGTCACCGAGCAGTGGAGCGCGATCGATGCCCTGACGCGGCACGTCGCCGCCCTGCGCGAGCGGGTGCGCGAGATGGCCGAGCGCCCGGCCGAGACCGGCGACGAGCCGCCGCCGCCCCACTACTGAAGTCCAGCCGAAAAGATTTGTGACGTTGCCTTCAGTTTTTCTGAAGCGCCGAACGCTTGACGCAAATCGCGTCTAATCTTAGCTCTGGGGTCCGAGCCCGGTGATCTTGTGCCGGAGATCCTGCCGCAGGGTCCCCGCGCGGAGCCCGATGGCCGCTGCGCGGACGAAGGTCCGGGGCTGCGGCCTTGGACTCTCGCGCCGCCCGCGTGTAGAAGCCGGCCGATCCCAGTCGCTTACTCTCCGCACCGGCGCTCCGTCCGGGCGGCTCCCGACGAACCCTGAGGCCATCATGAGCGTGGGCACCGCCGCCACTTCCCGGTCCAACTCGTTCTTCTCCGCGTCGCTGGCCGATGCCGATCCGGAGCTCGCCGGCGCCGTCGCCAAGGAACTCGGCCGCCAGCAGCACGAGATCGAGCTGATCGCCTCGGAGAACATCGTCTCGCGCGCCGTGCTCGAGGCGCAGGGCTCGGTGCTGACCAACAAATACGCCGAGGGCTATCCCGGCCGGCGCTATTACGGCGGCTGCGAGTTCGTCGACATCGCCGAGAACCTCGCCATCGAGCGGGCCAAGCGCCTCTTCGGGTGCGAGTTCGCCAACGTGCAGCCGAATTCCGGCTCCCAGGCGAACCAGGCCGTCTTCATGGCGACCATGCAGCCCGGCGACACGTTCCTCGGCCTCGACCTCGCCGCCGGCGGCCACCTGACCCACGGCGCCCCCCCGAACGTCTCGGGCAAGTGGTTCAAGCCGGTCTCCTACACCGTGCGGCGCGACGACCAGCGCATCGACATGGAGCAGGTCGAGCGCTTGGCCCAGGAGCACAAGCCGAAGGTCATCATCGCGGGCGGCTCGGGCTATCCGCGCCACTGGGACTTCGCCAAGTTCCGCGAGATCGCCGACAGCGTCGGCGCGGTGTTCTTCGTCGACATGGCCCACTTCGCCGGCCTGGTGGCGGGCGGCGCCCACCCCTCGCCGTTCCCGCACGCCCACGTCGTCACCACCACCACCCACAAGACCCTGCGCGGCCCGCGCGGCGGCATGATCCTGACCAACGACGAGGCCCTGGCGAAGAAGCTGAACTCGGCGATCTTCCCCGGCCTCCAGGGCGGTCCCTTGATGCACGTCATCGCCGGCAAGGCGGTGGCCTTCGGCGAGGCCCTGCGGCCGGAGTTCAAATCTTACGCCCGCCAGGTGGTCGAGAACGCCCGGGCGCTCGCCGACACGATCATCTCGGGCGGCTACGACATCACCTCCGGCGGAACCGACAACCACCTGATGCTGGTGGATCTGCGCGCCAAGGAGCTGACCGGCAAGGCGGCGGAAGCCGCGCTCTCCCGCGCCGGCATCACCTGCAACAAGAACGGCGTGCCGTTCGACCCGCAGAAGCCGACCATCACCTCCGGCATCCGCCTCGGCACCCCGGCCGCGACCTCCCGTGGCTTCGGCGTCGCCGAGTTCAAGAAGGTCGGCGAGCTGATCGTGCGGGTGCTCGACGGCCTGCACCGCGCCGGCGAGGCGGGGGATGCGGGCGCCGAGGAAGCGGCCAAGCGCGAGGTCCACGCGCTCACCGACCGCTTCCCGATCTATGGCTGAGATGTAAGAGCCCGATCTCCCGGCTTCCCCTTCCGCCGGGAGCGCTCTAGAACACGCCCCTTCCGGGGCCGGTCCCGCCCGCGCGGGACCGGCCCTTTTTCATACCAGAGGAACGGGCGGCCGATGCGGTGCCCCTATTGCGGCGGCCTCGACACGCAGGTGAAGGATTCGCGGCCGAGCGACGACAGCTCGGCGATCCGGCGCCGGCGCACGTGCTCGGATTGCGGCGGCCGCTTCACCACCTTCGAGCGGGTGCAGCTGCGCGAGCTGATCGTCGTCAAGCGCTCGGGCCGCAAGGTTCCGTTCGACCGTGACAAGCTGCAGCGCTCGGTCGAGACCGCGCTCCGCAAGCGCCCGGTCGAGCCGGAGCGGATCGAGCGGCTGGTCAGCGGCATCACCCGCCGGCTCGAGAGCACCGGCGAGGCCGAGGTGACCAGCGAGGCGATCGGCGAGGCGGTGATGGAGGGGCTGAAAGGCCTCGACGACGTCGCCTATGTGCGCTTCGCCTCCGTCTACAAGAATTTTCGCGAGGCCCGCGACTTCGAGGAGCTTCTGGGCCACCTCGCTGCCGGCGCGGCCCAGGCGGCGGCCGACGAATCGCCGCCGGCCGACCCACCGCCTCCGATCGACCTGGCGCCGCCGGCCCGGCGTCCGCGGAGCCGCGCGTCGTGAGCGGCCACCGTCCCCTCCGGCACGATCCCCTGCGGCACGATCCCCTCCAGGCTGAGGCCGACCGGCGCCACATGCGCCTCGCCCTCGCCCTCGGCCGGCGTCATCTCGGTCAGGCCTGGCCCAACCCCTCGGTCGGGGCGGTGCTGGTCGGCGGTCCGGCGGGAGCCGAGCGCATCCTGGCCCAGGGCGTGACGCAACCCGGCGGCCGGCCCCATGCCGAGAGGGTGGCGCTGGCGGCAGCCGGCGAGGCGGCCCGCGGCGCGACGCTCTACGTGACGCTGGAACCCTGCTCGCATCACGGCCGCACCAGCCCGTGCGCCGACGCCACCATCGCGGCGGGCGTCGCCCGAGTGGTGAGCGCGATGGACGATCCCGATCCCCGGGTCGCCGGCCGCGGCCATGCCCGGCTCTCTGACGCCGGCATCGCCGTCTCGGTCGGGCTCCTCGGCGCGGAGGCGGCGCGCGACCAGCGCGGTCACGTGACCCGGATCCTCCACGGCCGGCCGGCGGTCTTCCTCAAGCTCGCCCGCACGGCGGACGGGTTTGCGGCGGGCGGGGAGGGACGGCTGATGATCAGCGGGCCCCGGGCCAATGCCGAGATCCACCTGCAGCGGGCCCATTGCGACGCGATCATGGTCGGCGTCGGCACGGTGCTGGCGGACGATCCGGCGCTCACCGTGCGCCTGCCCGGGATGGCGGAGCGCTCGCCGCTGCGGATCGTCCTCGATCCCTGCCTGCGCACGCCGCCCACCGCCGGCCTGGTGCGCACCAGCGCCACCGTCCCGACGCTGATCCTCGCCGGCCCGCACGGCTCCGCCGAGGCGGAGCGCGCCTTGAGCGCCGCCGGCGCCGAGGTGCAGCGGGTGCCGGTCACGGCGGAGGGCCGCATCGATCTGCCGGAGGCCCTGCGCTTCCTCGGCGCCTTAGGCCTGACCCGGGTCTGCTCGGAGGGCGGGCCGACGCTCGCCGACGCGCTCGCGCGCGACAACCTCATCGACGAGTGCCTGCTCGTCACAGGCGATTGCGTCCTCGGCCAGCCCGGCCTGCCGGCGGTCGGCCCGAACCTCGCCGCGCGCCTCGCCTCCGCGGAGTTCACGGTCGCGGAGGAGGTCCGAGTCGGCACCGATCTCTTCACCTGCCACGTACGGAGCCCGTAGATGTTCACCGGCCTCGTCTCGGATGTCGGCCGCGTCGCCGCAATCTCCGGCGATTCCAAGCTGAAGCGCATCGCCATCGACTGCGCCTACGACCCTGCCGGCATCCTGATCGGCGCCTCGATCGCCTGCTCGGGCCCCTGCCTCACCGCCGTGACGGTGACGCCGCGGGATGGCGGCTGCACCTTCGAGGTCGACGCCGCCGCCGAGACCCTGGCCCGCACCAATGTCGGGGCCTGGGTGCCCGGCACGCGGGTGAATCTGGAGCGCTCGCTGAAGATCGGCGACGAGCTCGGCGGCCACCTCGTCACCGGCCACGTCGACGGCCTCGCCGAGATCGTCGCCCGCGAGCCGGTGACCGGCCAGGCCGGCGACCTCTGGGCGCCGAGCGAGCGCTTCGTGCTCCGGGCGCCGCCCGCCCTGTCGCGGTTCATCGCCGAGAAGGGATCGGTCTGCCTCGACGGCACCTCGCTCACCGTCAACGGTGTCGAGGGCGACACCTTCACGGTGCTGCTGATCCCCCACACGCTCGCCGTGACGACCTGGGGCGAGCGCCGGGCCGGGGACAGGCTCAACCTCGAGGTCGACCTGATCGCCCGCTACGCGGCGCGGCTGACGGAGGCGCGGGCGGCGGTCGAGGCGGGCTGACTTCGCGAAGCCGTGGTTACGCGGTCCGGTCCGGGCGGGAGAGCCGCGCGGCGAAGAACTCGGCCAGGGCCTCGACCTTCGCGGGACGCGCCTGCGCGCTCGGCGTGACGAAGGAGAGTGCGCCGCCCGGCAGGTGCCAGCCCGGCAGCAGGGCCTCCAGGCGCCCGTCGCCGAGGTACTCGGCGGCGATGAAGTCCGGCAGCTCGGCCACACCGAGCCCGTCGAGCAGAACCGGCAGCAGCGCGTCGGCATTCGTCACCCGCAACGGCCCGGCCGGCACGACGCTCGCCTCCGCGCCCTCCGGACCGGTGAAGTGCCAGACGCCCCGACGGGCGCGGTAGGCGTAGCCGAGGCAGTGGTCCGGCCGTAAGCCGTCCGGATGGTGCGGCCGGCCGTGGCGGGCCAGGTAGGCCGGTGCCGCCACGACGAGGGCCGCGACAGGCCGGAGCCGCCGCGCGACGAGGGCCGAATCCGGCAGGGCCGCGATCCGCAAGGCCGCGTCGAACCCCTCTCCGACGAGGTCGACCGTCGCGTCCGAGAGGTGCAGGTCGACGGCGAGTTCCGGATAGAGACGAAACAGGTCCGGCAGCAGCGGCGCGACCCAGCGCAGCCCGAACGACATCGGCACTGCGAGCCGCACCGTGCCCCGCGGCTGGCGCGACAGGTCGCGCGCCGCATCCTCCGTGCTTTGCGCCTCGCGGCAGGCCCGTGCGGCGCCCTCGACCACCTGCTCTCCGAGGGCGGTGAGGGCGAGCCGGCGGGAGCTGCGGTTGATGAGACGGCCGCCCAGACGCTCCTCCAGCCGGCTCACCGCCCGGGACACGGTGGCGACCGAAACGCCTGCGGCCCGTGCGGCGCCCGCATAGGAGCGCTCCTCCGCGACCTTGGCGAAGAGGGCGAGCCCCTCGAAATCCGGCAGCTTCGACATCGACAGTTCTGCAACGATGGTTTGCGGACGTTGCCGTATCGCAAGCGCTAACGCTGGTCCATGGTCCCGCTCACACACCCGATCGAGAGAGACGGATCATGACGAACAAACTCAGCAACAAGGTCGCCGTGGTGACCGGCGGCACCAGCGGCATCGGTCTGGCCACCGCCCGGCTCTTCGCGCAGGAAGGCGCCCGCGTCTTCGTCACCGGCCGGCGCCGGGCGGAGCTGGACAAGGCCGTCGCGGCCATCGGACCCTCGGCCACCGGCGTTCAGGCCGACGCCTCGACGCTCGCCGACCTCGACCGTCTCTACGCGCAGGTGCAGGCGGAGGCAGGCCGCATCGACGTGCTGTTCGCCAATGCCGGCGGCGGGTCGATGCTGCCGCTGGGCGAGATCACGGAGGCGCATTACGAGGACACGTTCGGCCGCAACGTGAAGGGCGTCCTGTTCACGGTGCAGAAGGCGCTGCCGCTCCTGGCGCCCGGCGCCTCGGTGATCCTGACCGGCTCGACGGCGGGCACGGAAGGCACGCAGGCCTTCAGCGTCTACGCGGCCTCGAAGGCGGCGGTGCGGGCGCTCGCCCGCAACTGGATCCTCGACCTGAAGGGCCGCGCCATCCGGGTGAACACGCTGAGCCCCGGCGCGACCCGCACGCCCGGCCTCGTCGATCTCGCCGGCCCGGACGCGGCCCAGCAGCAGGGCCTGCTCGACGCCCTCGCCTCGCGGATCCCGATGGGCCGGGTCGGCGAGGCGGACGAGATTGCCAAGGCGGCCCTGTTCCTGGCCTCGGACGACGCGAGCTTCGTCAACGGCATCGAGCTGTTCGTCGACGGCGGCCAGGCGCAGGTCTGACCGGGGGGACATCCGGACGAGGGCACGCGGGCAGGCCCGAAAAAAATCTCGCCGAGGCCGGAACCGGAGCGCGGGGCTCGCGTTACGTACGCGCGAGGCCCGGCCGGGCTCGCAAGGTGGCCGCCGGACAGAGGTGTCCGGCGGCCCGAGACATCACCTGATCCAAGTCATCACGTTGCTCCAAGGAGGATGTGGTCATGAGGACCTACGATTTCGCGCCACTCTACCGTTCCACCGTCGGCTTCGACCGCCTGTTCTCGATGCTGGACCAGGCCGCCCGGGTCGAGCCGTCGACGCAGTGGCCGCCCTACGACATCGAGAAGGTGGCGGACGACGCCTACCGCATCACCATGGCGGTGGCCGGCTTCTCGCAGGACGAGATCGAGCTGACCCAGCACGACACCACGCTGCTCGTCACCGGCCAGAAGAAGGACAAGGACGGCGAGCGCGCGTACCTGCATCGCGGCATCGCGGCGCGCGCGTTCCGCCAGACCTTCAGCCTGGCCGACCACGTGAAGGTCACGGGCGCCAGCCTGGAGAACGGCCTCCTGGCCGTCGATCTCAAGCGCGAGGTGCCGGAGGCGCTGAAGCCCCGCCGCATCACCATCGGTGGCAAGCAGGCCGCCCTCGGACAGGACAACGCTCCGGCTCAGGTCGAGGACCACGCCACGGATCGCGTCAAGGCCGCCTGATCCGGCTGCCCGGTTCCCGCAGCATCCACTGACGAACGGAAACCCCGGAGGCCGGCGTGCCCCCGGGGCCTGAACCCTTGTCGTGCCAACTCACGCGCCATCAGGGAGGATGACCCGTGTCGATGAAGGAGACGCATCTTACCCATGCCGGTCTTGCTCATGCCGGCCCGATGAACCCGCCGGCCGTCCAGCCCGCCTCGTTCGACGCGTGGCAGGCGCTGGTCGCGCCCGGCGACGTGTTCCGGCACCCGCGCGAGGTGCTGACGCATCCGCACCTGTCGCGGGCGGAGAAGCGCGCGATCCTGGCCTCCTGGGCCTCGGATGCCTGTGCCCTGGAGAATGCGCCTGGCCTGCGCTGCCTGGCGGGCTGCCGGGCCGAGCCGGTCCCGATCGATGCCGTGCTCGGGGCCCTCGCCGAACTCGACCACGACGCGTCGCACCACAGACCCCCGCGGGACGCCGCCGCGCCTGCGACGAGGCGACGGTCGCCGCGGTGGCGTTCGCGCACGCTGCGGAACCTGCGCATCTTCATCCGCCCGGGCCGCCGGGACGACGACGATGACCCACCGCCATGCCCGGCCGCGGCGATGCCGGCACCGCGGCCCCGGACACCCCCGAGCGCCGCGGCCCGGGCGCTCTGCGTGCCGGCGTAAGGATAGGCCAGCCTAGGACAGGCCACGGCTCAGCAGCAGGGCCTGCTCGATGTCCCTCGCTTCGAAGAATCCGATGAGCCGCGTCGGCGAGGCGGACGAGATTGCCAGGGCGGTGCTCGTCCCGGCCTCGGGCGATGCGAGCTTAGTCAACGGCATCGAGCCGCTCGTCGCTGGCGGGCAGGCGCGGGTGTGATCGCGCGCAGCGTTGATCATGGTGGGGCTGCCCGGTTCGCCGGGCGGCCTTTAAACAACGATCATGCCGTCGCCGCATCGAGCATGCGCGCCACCCAGGTCTCCAAGGTGATCCCGGCCCGCTGCGCCGCGCTTGCCGCCGCTTTGTGGGTTTTCGGATCGACGCGCACCACAAGATGCCCGGAGAACGGTTCTCCCGGTTCCTCTCCCCGGGCGCGGCAGAATGCGACATAGTCGTCGATGCTCTCGGCGAGAGCCTGTTTCAACTCGTCGACGGATCTGCCCTGGAAGGTGACACCGTCGCGCAGGTTGACGGTTTCGCCATGGAAGAGACCAGCCTCGTCGTCGGACTCGACGACCGCTTGGTAGGGGCCATGGTGCAAGATGGTCATGGTTCGATGCCCGCTTCGAGCAGGAAGCACCGAACCGATTTCACGGCGCCGCGATCGGTTTCCTTCCGCGGATGCGGACGGTGAAACACGGCCCGAACGCCCGACAGGACGACCCGCACCCGCGATTCCTGCCTTTCCTGCACCTCACCGCCGCAGGCGACGAGCATGGCCTCGATGTCGATCCACTCGATGTTGGCCCGAACCGGATCGGCGAAGACAGCTTGCAAGGCCGTGCGATGCTTCCCGCTATGGCTCGTATCTGACCCGGCCTTCCATCCATCAACAAGGATCCGCTCTCAGCAGTCACAGGTGCTCAGGCCGATGATGGTCGTCGCCCAAGTCAGCGCGCTCGACCCGCTCGACGGTCGAGAGCGAGACCTGCGCGAAGTCGGCCAGAGTCTCCCTCTTCCATTGCCGAAGCCCCCGACCCATCCGGGTCACCATCGCTACGCGCTCGATGGGCGGCACCGCGGCAACATCAGGTGCTCGCGGCGGCATGGCAGCCAAGTGCTCGATGATCTCGTCGGTCCTCATGTCATCCCCCGTTCGCCGTCGGGACGATGGCCAGGGTGATCTGCGGGAAAGAGTCCGAAAAACCCTTCAGGACGCTCGCGTACCGGAGGCAGGGCAGTCGTGTCCGAGGACAATGGCCCAAACGGCCGCCGGGCCGCCATCGGAGAATGGCGGCCCGGGACTGGTCAAGCTTGTCCCGTGCTCCGCTTGGGGATTCCCAAGCGGAGCACGGGCTCGCCCGCCGCTCAGCTATGCGCCAGGATCGCCAGCAGCAGCAGCGCGATGATGTTGGTGATCTTGATCGCCGGGTTCACCGCCGGGCCGGCGGTGTCCTTGTAGGGATCTCCGACGGTATCGCCGGTGACCGCGGCCTTGTGGGCGTCGGAGCCCTTGCCGCCGTGGTGGCCGTCCTCGATGTACTTCTTGGCGTTGTCCCAGGCGCCGCCGCCCGACGTCATCGAGATCGCGACGTAGAGGCCGGTGAGGATCACGCCGAGCAGCATCGCGCCCACCGCCGCGAAGGCCTGGCCCTTGCCGGCGATGGCCTGGATCACGAAGAACAGCACCACCGGCGAGAGCACCGGCAGGAGCGAGGGCACCACCATCTCCTTGATCGCCGCCTTGGTCAGCATGTCGACCGCGCGGCCGTAATCGGGCCGCTCGGTCCCCTGCATGATGCCGGGCTTCTCGCGGAACTGGCGGCGGACCTCCTCCACCACGGCGCCGGCGGCGCGGCCCACTGCCGTCATGGCAATGCCGCTGAACAGGTACGGGATCAGGCCGCCGAGCAGCAGGCCGACGACCACGTAGGGGTTTGAGAGCGAGAAGTCGACGGTGACGCCCTGGAAGAACGGGTACTGGGTCGGCGACGCGTTCTTGATGAAGTAGTTCAGGTCCGAGGTGTAGGCGGCGAACAGCACCAGCGCCCCGAGGCCCGCCGAGCCGATGGCGTAGCCCTTGGTGACCGCCTTCGTGGTGTTGCCGACGGCGTCGAGGGCGTCGGTGGACTTGCGCACCTCCTTGGGCAGCCCCGCCATCTCGGCGATGCCGCCGGCATTGTCGGTGACCGGACCGAAGGCGTCGAGGGCGACGACGACGCCGGCGAGCGCCAGCATGGCGGTGACCGCGATGGCGATGCCGAACAGCCCGGCGAGCGAATAGGTGACGATGATGCCGGCGACGATCACGATCGCCGGCAGCGCGGTGGATTCCAGCGAGATCGCCAGGCCCTGGATCACGTTGGTGCCGTGGCCGGTGACCGAGGCATGGGCGATCGACTTGACCGGGCGGTAGCGGGTGCCGGTGTAGTATTCGGTGATGACGACAATCAGCGCCGTGATGACGAGGCCGGCCACCGCGCAGAGAAAGAGGCTGAGCGAGGTGAAGCTGTCGCCGCCGGCGGTGGTGAAGCGGGTCGAGAATCCGCCGAACATCACGAGGTTGAGGCCCGCGATGGCGACGATCGAGAGCGCCCCGGCACCGATCAGCCCCTTGTAGAGCGCCCCCATGATCGACTGGTTGGCGCCGAGCCGCACGAAGAACGTGCCGACGATCGAGGTGATGATGCAGGCCGCGCCGATCGCCATCGGGTAGAGCAGCATCGTCTCGAGCACATTGCGGCCGCCGACATCGGTCTGGCCGGAGAAGAAGATCGCCGCCAGCACCATCGTGGCGACCAGGGTGACCGCATAGGTCTCGAACAGGTCGGCGGCCATGCCGGCGCAGTCGCCGACATTGTCGCCGACATTGTCCGCGATGGTGGCGGGGTTGCGCGGATCGTCCTCGGGGATCCCGGCCTCGACCTTGCCGACGAGGTCGCCGCCGACATCGGCGCCCTTGGTGAAGATGCCGCCGCCGAGGCGCGCGAAGATCGAGATCAGGGAGGCGCCGAAGCCCAGAGCCACGAGGGCGTCGATCACCTCGCGGCTCGCCGGGTCCAGGCCGGCGAAGCGGGTGAGGTAGGTGTAGTAGAGCGCGACGCCCAGCAGCGCGAGGCCGGCCACCAGCATGCCGGTGACGGCGCCCGACTTGAACGCTACCGAGAGGCCCGCGCCCAGCGACTGCGCCGCGGCCTGGGCGGTGCGCACGTTGGCCCGTACCGAGACGTTCATGCCGATGAAGCCGGCGACGCCCGAGAGCACCGCGCCGATCAGGAAGCCGACCGCGACCTTGAGGCCGAGGAACCAGGCGAGGAGCGCGAACAGCACCACGCCGACGGCCCCGATCGTGGCGTATTGGCGGCGCAGATAGGCCTGGGCGCCCTCGGCGATCGCGCCGGCGATCTCCTGCATGCGCTGCGTGCCGGCGTCGCGCCGCATGACGTCGTTGATCGTGACGATGCCGTAGGCAACGGCGCAGAGGCCGCCCAGGATGATGAGCAGGAGTGCGGTCATTCTACCGTCCTTGATTGTCGGGCATTCCCGCGACGTCGGACGGCCGAGATGGCGAGCGGCCGTGTACGCGCGAAGCGGGCCTCCCTCCCTGTTGAGCGGGCCCGCGCGACTGCACGGATCCGCGCTCCTAGTCGTGCCAAACTTCCAACCCGAGCGCAAACGCTCCCAAGCTTCATCCGCCTGAGACTTTCGACGCCGGCCTTTCCGTCTTCGGAATGGCTCTAGAAGTGGCTGAACGAGCCGGTGCGGAAGTGGCGTACGGCGCCGTCCGCCGCACGGAAGACCGGCGGGCCGCCGCCCTCCGTCACCGTGCCGATCTCGGCGAGCGGCACGCCGGCCCGCTCGGCCGCCTCGCGCAGGGCCGGCACCTCCGCCGGATCGGCGGCGCAGAGGATCTCGTAATCGTCGCCCCCGGTGAGCGCGGTCTCAAGGAACTTCGGCTTCACCGCCAAAGCCGCCCGGGTCGCGTCCGAGAGCGGGATCGTCTCGATCTCGATCTCGGCGCTCAGGCCTGCTACCCGCATCATCTTGGCGAGGTCGCCGACGAGCCCGTCCGACACGTCCATCGCCGCGCGGGCATGGGCCCGCAGGGCCGGCGCGAGGGCGAGGCGGGCCTGCGGATGCAGGTAGCGGTCGATCAGGGCGGCGCGGACCGGGAAGGAGAGGGCCGCGCCCCAGGGCGCGGCGGGCTTCTGGCGGAGCTTGAGGCCGAGAGCCGCGTCGCCGATGCTGCCCGAGACGAGGAGACGGTCGCCGATCCGGGCCGTGCTCCGCCGCACCATGGTCCCGGACGGGACCTCGCCGAGGGCCGTGATGCCGAGAAGCGTGGGGCCGGCCGCCCGCACGGTGTCGCCGCCCAGCAGCGGGCAGCTCGCCAGGGCCGCGGCCTCGCTCAAGCCGGTGCAGAACTCGGCCAGCCAGGCTTCGTCCCAGTCGTCCGACAGGGCGAGGGTAAGGAGAAAGCCCCGGGGCTCGGCGCCCTTGGCGGCGAGGTCGGACAGGTTCACGCCGAGTGCCTTGCAGGCGATCGAGGCCGGCGGATCGTCGGCGAAGTAGTGCACGCCGGCCACGACCGCGTCGGTGGTGAGCACCAGGTCGTGGCCCGGGCTCGGGGTCAGCAGCGCCGCGTCGTCGCGTAAGCCCAGCCCGCCGGCGCCGGCGAGCGGCGCGAAGTAGCGGGCGATCAGCTCGTCTTCCGTGGGGCGGGGCAGGTCGGAGCGTGCCATCGCGGGGGTCTCGCGGCGCGGGACGGGGCAGGCGACGCCGTTCCCGGCCCGAACCTCAGCCGAGAGCTAGACCGCAGGCCGGGGCGTCGCAACGTGATAACGGCAAAAACGAGTGTTTTTCCGCTTATATCCTCGCGCCTTGGCATCGACACGTCGATGCCAAGGCGTCCGGCGCATCAGCGCCGGCGCCCGTTCGGGCTTAGCCAGCGCCTTCGAACGGGTCCGTTCGAAGGCGCGGCGGTATTATTCACACGGATACGCCGGATCCGCGAGAAACCGTCCGGCGTCGCCTCAACCGGCGCGCGAACCTTTGGCGAAATCGTCCGGGCGCACGGCGCGGCCGACCTTGTCGAGCACCGCATTGACGAGGCCCGGCTCCTCGCCCTCGTAGAAGCTGTGGGCGACGTCGACATATTCGGAGATCGCGACCTTCACGGGCACGTCGCGGCGGAACATCACCTCGTAGGCGCCGGCGCGCAGGATCGCCCGCACCACCGCCTCGAGGCGGCGCAGGGGCCAGCCGGCTGCGAGCGCCGCGTCGAGGCGCTGGTCGATCGCCCGCTGCTCCTCGACGGTGCCGCGCAGGAGGTCGCGGAAGAAGGCGGTCTCGGCCGGCGGGTGCTCGACCTCGTCGATGACCTGGCCGATCCAGAACGCCTCGAACTCGGCGAGGGCGTCGATCACGCCCTTGCCGGAGATCTCCATCTCGTAGAGGGCCTGGACCACCGCGAGGCGGGCGCCGCTACGCTCGGCGGGCTTCATCTCACTCGGTCTCCGGATTGCGGCGGGGGGTGAAGCCGATGGTGCGGTCCTGGCGCCCGGCCTCCTCGGCCCGGCGCAGGGCCAGGACCGCGAGGGCGGCTTCCGCCGCGCCGCCGCCCTTGTTCATCTCGGCGACCCGGGCGCGGGCCTGCGCCTGGGCCTCGGTCTCGACCGTCAGGATGCCGTTGCCGAGCGGCAGGCGGAGCATCACGGAGAGGTCCATCAGGGCCCGGGCGCTCTCGCCCGCCACGATGTCGTAATGGCCGGTCTCGCCCCGGATGACGCAGCCGAGCGCCACCACGGCATCGTAGGGCATGTGGGCGCGGGCGGCGGCCTCGAGCAGGATCGCCACCGTCTGCGGGATCTCCAGCGCGCCCGGCACGGTGACGACCACGGCCTCGGCGCCGGCCGCCGCGATCGCGGCGGTCGCGCCGGCGAGGAGCTCGTCGGCGATGTCCTCGTAGTAGCGGGCCTCGACGACGAGCACCCGGGCTCCGGTGAGCTGGGGGCGGTCGGCTCCGCTATCGCGGCGTGGCGTGACCATGGCGAACTTCTGCATCTCGAACGGGCACCGGCTCGCGCGTGGCCGTTCAAGGCGACCTCGCTGCGGTGCATCACCGGTGGGGGAGGCGAGCACTAGACCAGAAGAGGCCCGTCCCACAAGTGCGCGAGCACCCGCCGATCGTCGCTGCTTGCCAATCCGGAACAATCCGGTCATCCCGGGCGCCAGAGCCGGGCTCTCACACCCGGCCGCACCGGATCGATGGCCCAACAACAACCGGCCGGGAGGACAAAGCCGTGACGACCGACATCGAAGCCCGTACCATCAGGCGCGTCAGCTGGCGCCTGATCCCGTTCCTGATCGTCTGCTACTTCGTGGCCTATCTCGACCGCGTCAATGTCGGGTTCGCCTCGCTGACCATGAACCGGGATCTCGGCATTTCGGCCACCGCCTACGGCCTCGGCGCCGGATTGTTCTTCATCACCTACTTCATCTTCGAGGTGCCCTCGAACCTGGCGCTCGAGAAATTCGGGGCGCGGCGCTGGATCGCCCGCATCATGCTGAGCTGGGGCGTGATCTCCGGCGGCATGGCCTTCATCGGCGGCGAGACCAGCTTCTACATCATGCGCCTGCTCCTTGGCGCGGCCGAGGCCGGCTTCTTCCCGGGCATCATCTTCTACCTGACGCTCTGGTTCCCGGCCGCCTACCGCGCCCGCATCGTCTCGCTGTTCATGGTGGCGATTCCGCTCTCGAGCGTGATCGGCTCGCCGATCTCCGGCCTGCTGCTCGAGCTCGACGGCGTGCTCGGCTTCAAGGGCTGGCAGTGGCTCTACGTGGTCGAGGCGCTGCCGGCGATCGTCCTCTCGGTGATGACCTACTTCTATCTCACCGACCGCCCGTCCGGCGCCAAGTGGCTCGCCCCCGACGAGCGCGCCTGGCTGGAGCAGACGCTGGCCGCCGAGCAGGCTCGCAACCCGCGCCAGGGGCACGTGCCGCTCACGCAGGAGATCCTCAACCCGCGGGTCCTCGCCATCGCGGTGGTGTATTTCGGCGCCGTCGCGCTGCTCTACGCCTTCGGCTTCTTCCTGCCGCAGATCTTCAAGGCCTTCGGCCTCACCAACGCCCAGACCGGCTTCGTGATGATCATCCCGTACGCCGTCGGCACCGTGGGCATGCTGTGGTGGGGCAAGCGCTCGGACGCCAAGAAGGAGCGCCGCTACCATCTCGCCGCGGCGCTGGCCTGCGCCTCGCTCTGCACCATCGGGGCGGCCCTCGTCGGCGACCCGATCCTGAAGGTGGTGCTGTTCTCGGGCGCGGCTTTGGGCATCTTCGGGGCCCTGCCGATCACCTGGACCCTGCCGACCGAGACCCTCTCGGGCGCCGCCGCCGCCGGCGCGATCGCGGTGGTGAACTCGATCGGCAACCTGTCGGGCTTCGCCGCCCCCTACGCCGTCGGGGCGATCAAGGACTGGACCGGCAGCTTCACCGGCGGCCTTCTCCTGATCGCCTGCGCGGGCATCGTCGGCATGATCACCGTGCTGCGCCTGAGCCATAGCGGCGCAGCCGTGGGCCCCGGCCGCGTCGGCGCCCCCGCCGAGTAGGTCGTCAAGCGGTCGCCTGCAACGGACCGGGACGGCCCGCCGGGCCGTCTCGGTGCATCGCAACACACTCGCCGGAAATCTGGAATTCCTCCGGATCGGGGCGCCTTTTCGCCCTTTATTCCGAGGCTTGACCGTGCCACAGAGCGACCCGTGCGGCGACGCCCGGTCGCATTGCCGCCACGCGTGGGGAGGTGCTTCGGTCCGGCAGGATCGGGGAACGACAACCCCGCCGACCCTTCCCGCGGGCCTCGACGCCTTGCGCCGCGCAAGCGGCGGCCCGCGCCGTCAACGATTTTCGGGAGAGCCGGAACTTGGCCACCACCGTCGCCCCATCCGACGCCGCGCATCCCCACGGGTCGACCCGCCGGGACTTCCTGTTCCTCGCCACCGGCGCGGGCGCCGTGGTCGGGGCCGCCGCTCTGGCCTGGCCGTTCGTCGCCTCGATGGCTCCCGATGCCGAGACGATCGCGGCCGGCGCCCCGATCGACGTCGACCTCTCGCCGATCGCCGACGGCCAGATCGTCAACGTGTTCTGGCGCGGCAAGCTGATCTTCGTGCGCCACCTCACCGAGAAGGAGGTCGCCGACATGAAGGCGGCCAACCCTTCCAGCATGATCGATCCGGCCCCGTTCCTGGGCCGCGTCAAGGCCGGCCACGAGCGCTGGCTCGTCACCTACGGCAACTGCACCCATCTCGGCTGCGTGCCGATCGCCAACGCCAACGGGCACGAGGGCTGGGGATGCCCCTGCCACGGCTCGCAATTCGACGCGGTGGGCCGCGTCACCCGGGGCCCGGCCCCGATCAACCTGCCGATTCCGCCCTACGCCTTCCAGGGCGACACCAAGGTCCGCATCGGCGAAGGCGCAACCGCCTGATTACGCCGATCGTGAAGCAACGCCAGACGCGGGCTGCCCCATGAGCGCACACGCCACAACCTACGTTCCCAAGAGCCGCTTCGCGAAGTGGTTCGAGGCCCGGCTGCCGATCGCAGGCCTGGTCCATTCCTCGTTCATCGCCTTCCCGGTGCCGCGCAACCTGAACTACTTCTGGACGTTCGGCGCCATTCTGATGGCGATGCTGGGCTCGCAGATCATCACCGGCGTCTGGCTGGCGATGCACTACCAGCCCTCGGCCACCGAGGCGTTCAACTCCGTCGAGCACATCATGCGCGACGTGAACTACGGCTGGCTCCTGCGCTACATGCACGCCAACGGCGCCTCGATGTTCTTCATCGCGGTGTACGTGCACATGTTCCGCAACCTCTATTACGGGTCGTACAAGGCCCCGCGTGAGGTGCTCTACATCCTCGGCGTCATCATCTACCTGCTGATGATGGCGACCGCGTTCCTCGGCTACACTCTGCCGTGGGGCCAGATGTCGTTCTGGGGCGCCACCGTCATCACCAACATCCTGGCGGCGATCCCGGTCGTCGGCGACACGATCCAGAGCCTGCTCTGGGGCGGCTACTCGGTCGGCAACCCGACCATCAACCGCTTCTTCTCGCTGCACTACCTGCTGCCGTTCATGATCGCCGGCGTCGTCGTCCTGCACGTCTGGGCGCTGCACGTCACCGGCCAGAACAACCCGACCGGCATCCCGATCAAGTCCGGCAAGGACGCCGTGCCCTTCACCCCCTACGCGACCATCAAGGACGTGTTCGCGGTGGTGGTGTTCTTCGTCTTCTTCGCCTACTGGATCTTCCTGCAGCCGAACTACCTCGGCCATGCCGACAACTACATCCCGGCGAACCCCGCCGTGACGCCGGCGCATATCGTGCCCGAGTGGTACTTCCTGCCCTTCTACGCCATCCTGCGCGCGGTGCCGGACAAGCTCGGCGGCGTGATCCTGATGTTCGGCGCGGTGATCATCCTGGCGCTGGCGCCCTGGCTCGACACCTCGCGGGTCCGCTCGGCCAACTACCGGCCGATCTACCGCCAGTTCTTCTGGGTCTTCATCTTCTGCTGCTTCCTGCTCGGCTGGCTCGGCTCGAAGCCCCCGGAGGGCGGCTACGTGCTCGCCTCGCGCATCGCCACCTTCTACTACTTCGCCCACTTCCTGATCGTGATGCCGCTGGTCGGCCTGTTCGAGACGCCGAAGCCCCTGCCGGGCTCGATCCTCGAGAGCGTCACCGGCCCGGGCAAGCAGGTCGGCTCCTCGGGCATGCCGGCCGGCGCGACTGCGGCGCCCCCGACCAAGGGCTGAGGATTGCCCCGGAAGGGCGGAGGCCGTGAGGCATCCGCCCTCCCACGATCGCGATGAAGCACTAACGACGCCGCAAGGGGCATCGAGGGGAATGATCAGAACACGCACTCCCGGGACGCGCGCTCTCTTGGCAGCCGCGCTCGCCGCGTTCCTGTCGGCCGGCGCCGCCTCGGCCGAGGACCACGGGCCGCTGCCCCACCGCGAGAAGTGGACCTTCTCGGGGATGTTCGGCACCTTCGACCAGGCGCAGCTGCAGCGCGGCTTCCAGGTCTACCGCGAGGTCTGCTCGAACTGCCACAGCCTGAACTACGTCCGCTTCCGCAACCTGGAAGAGGAGGGCGGGCCCGACTTCTCCGCCGCCCAGGTCAAGGCGCTGGCGGCCGAGTACAAGGTCAAGGACGGCCCGAACGATTCCGGCGACATGTTCGAGCGGCCCGGCCGCCCGGCGGACAAGATCCCGGCGCCGTTCCCGAACGAGCAGGCCGCGGCCTCCGCCAATGGCGGCAAGGCGCCGCCGGACCTGTCGCTGATGGCCAAGGCCCGCACCTTCGCCCGCGGCGGCCTGTGGTTCATCATCGATTGGCTGCCCTTCATCGGCTACACCGAGCAGGGCCCCGACTACATCCACGCCCTCCTCAACGGCTACAAGGAAGAGCCGCCGAAGGACGTGCAGGTGCCGGCGGGCGGCCACTACAACGAGTACTACCCGGGCCACGTGATCGCGATGCCCAAGCCGCTCAGCGACGGTCAGGTGACCTACGCCAAGGGCGCCGACGGCAAGCCGGTCGTGCCGGAGACGGTCGACCAGTACTCGCGCGACATCACCGCCTTCCTGATGTGGACGGCGGAGCCGCATCTCCTGGCGCGCAAGTCGCTGGGCCTGCGGGCGATGCTGTTCCTGATCGTTCTGGCCGGCCTGCTCTACTACGTGAAGAAGAAGGTCTGGTCCGACGTCGGCGGCGAGACGCACGGGCTGCAGCCCGAGCTGCACAAGACGAGCTGAACCCAGCACCCGAATTCTTCCCGAGGCCCCGCAAGGGGCCTCTTTCGTTACAGGAGAACTCCTATGGTCAAGGCCGTGCTCGGAGTGATCGGCGGATCGGGCGTCTACGACCTGCCCGGGCTGGAGGACGTGCGCGAGGAACGGATCACCTCGCCCTGGGGCGAGCCCTCGGACGCACTCCGCATCGGCCGGATCGGCGAGACGCCGGTGGTGTTCCTCGCCCGGCACGGCCGCGGCCACCGCCTCTCGCCCTCGGGCATCGACTACCGGGCCAATATCGACGTGCTCAAGCGCGCCGGCGTCACCGACATCGTGGCGCTCTCGGCCTGCGGCTCGTTCCGGCAGGAGCTCTATCCGGGCCTGTTCGTGCTCGTCGACCAGTTCGTCGACCGCACGGTCGGGCGCACCTCGTCGTTCTTCGGCAATGGCTGCGTCGCCCACGTCTCGATGGCCCATCCGGTCGGCCCGGGGCTCCAGGCCCGCATCCTGGCGGCGGCCGAGGCCGAGGAGATCGCGGTCAGGAAGGGCGGCACCTATGTCTGCATGGAGGGGCCGCAATTCTCCTCCTACGCCGAGTCGCTCACCTACAAGGCGCAGGGCTACGACGTGATCGGCATGACCAACATGCCGGAGGCCAAGCTGGCCCGCGAAGCCGAGATCACCTACGCGACCATCGCCATGGTGACCGACTTCGATTGCTGGCACCCGGAGCACGGCGCCGTCGACGTGGCCTCCGTCGTGGCGGTGGCCCGCGCCAACGCCGCCAAGGCCGCCCGCCTGGTGAGCCGCCTGGCCCGCGATTTCCCGGCCGAGCGCGAACCCTGCCCGGCGGGCTCCGACCGGGCGCTCGACGGCGCGATCATGACCGCACCCACCCACCGTGACGCAGGCCTGATGGCCAAGCTCGACGCGATCTGCGCCCGGGTGCTGGCGGACGTGTGAGCCCCGTCGTCTCAGGGTTGAGCGGGGAGGGGGCGTAAATCCCGCATCCCCCCTGGCATTTCCGCGGGCTGCCTTTTAACAAGGCAGCCCGTTTCCGTTGGCAACAGTTCCTGCGATGACCGAGACCACCCTCCGCGCCGGCCGCGTCGACCGGCGCACCGCCGAGACCGACGTCAGCGTCGCGCTCACCCTCGACGGCACCGGCCGGGCCAGCATCGCGACGGGGGTCGGCTTCCTCGACCACATGCTGGAGCTGCTCGCCCGCCACGCGCTGTTCGATCTCGAGATCAAGGTGACGGGGGATCTCCACGTCGACCAGCACCACACCACCGAGGATTGCGGCATCGCGCTCGGCCAGGCCTTCGCCCAGGCGCTCGGCGACAAGCGCGGCATCCGCCGCTACGCCGACCTGCATCTGCCCATGGACGAGGCACTGACCCGGGTCGCCGTCGACATCTCCGGCCGTCCGTTCCTGGTGTTCCGCACCGAATTCTCCCGCGAGAAGATCGGCGTCTTCGACACCGAGCTGGTGCGAGAGTGGTTTCAGGCCTTCGCGATGAATGCCGGGATCACGCTGCACGTCGAGACGCTGTACGGCGACAACCAGCACCACATCGCCGAGAGCTGCTACAAGGGGCTGGCACGTGCCTTGCGGCACGCGGTCGAGGTCGATCCCCGCGAGGGCGGCCGGGTGCCATCGACCAAAGGCTCGCTCTAGAGCCCCAATGCCGCAACGACGGATCCCGGGGGGAACCGGATGACCACCTATACCCTGCACGTCCCCGACGAGGTCGATCCCGGCGAGCCGGAGGCGCTGGACCGCGCCAAGCTGGTGCCGGACGCCTTCGTCTGGCCGGCCTTCTGGTTCTCGGCCCTGTGGTTCTTCTGGCACCGGCTCTGGCTCGCCGGCCTCATCGTGCTCGCGGCCGAGATCGTGGTCTGGGCCGTTGGTTTCACGCTGGGGTTGAACCCGGTGGCGGGCTTCGTGATCGCGCTGCTCCTGTCCTGGCTCATCGGGCTCGAGGCCTCGTCGCTGCGGCGCTGGACCTATGCCCGCACCGGGCGCCCGATCCGCGACGCGGTGACCGCCTCGGATACGAAGGAGGCGGAGGTGAAGTTCGTCGCCCGCTGGCTGCGGGAGGAGGGGGCCCGGATCGGGACGACCGCGCCCCGGCCGGCGACGCCGGCGAGCACCCGCGCCGAGAGCCCGGCTTTGGGCCTCTTCCCGGAGGCGCAAGGATCCCGGTGAGCGCCGCAACCCGCCTCAGGACCGCCCCGTTGACCCAGATCACCGCGACCCGGGAGGATCTCCGTTGAGCGCGGACAAAGTCGCCATCATCGATTACGGCTCGGGCAACCTGCACTCGGCCGCCAAGGCCTTCGAGCGCGCCGCCCGCGAGACCGGGACCGGCGCGCGGATCGTCGTCACCTCCGACCCTGAGACCGTGGCCGCTGCCGACCGGGTCGTGCTGCCGGGCGTCGGCGCCTATGCGGATTGCCGGCGCGGCCTCGACGCCGTCTCCGGCATGGTCGAGGCGATGACCGAGGCCGCGCATGGCCGCGGCCGGCCGTTCCTCGGCATCTGCGTCGGCATGCAATTGCTGGCCAGCCGGGGCCTCGAATACGAGGTCACCCCCGGCCTCGGCTGGATCCCCGGCGACGTCGCCCCGATCACGCCGGCGGATCCGCGCCTGAAGGTGCCGCATATGGGCTGGAACACGCTGCAGGAGCGTCGGCCGCACCCGCTTCTCGACGGAATCCCGACCGGGGCGGACGGGCTGCATGCCTATTTCGTGCATAGCTACGCCCTCGCGCCGGCGGAGCCCGGCGACGTGGTGGCGACCGCCGATTACGGCGGCGCGGTCACCGCGATGGTCGCCCGCGGCACGATCGCGGGCACCCAGTTCCACCCCGAGAAGAGCCAGACCCTCGGCCTGCGGCTGATCGGCAACTTCCTGCGCTGGCGGCCCTGACGGTTCGCCGCCCCTCCCACGAACTCCAGCCTTGCGGTGACGACGCGTGATCCTGTTTCCGGCCATCGATCTCAAGGAAGGGCGCTGCGTCCGCCTCGTGCAGGGCGACATGGCGCAGGCCATCGTCTTCAGCGACGATCCGGCGGCGCAAGCCGGGACGTTCCAGGAGCAGGGCTTTTCCTGGCTCCACGTGGTCGACCTCGACGGCGCCTTCGCGGGGGCGCCGATGAACGCCGCGGCGGTCGACGCGATCCTGGCGGCGGTCACGATTCCGGTGCAGCTCGGCGGCGGCATCCGTGAGATGCGCACCGTCGAGGGCTGGCTTGCCAAGGGCGTCAGCCGGGTCATCATCGGCACCGCCGCCGTGAAGGACCCGACCTTCGTGCGCGAGGCCGCGCGCCGCTTCCCCGGCCGGATCGCCGTCGGCATCGACGCCAAGGACGGCAAGGTCGCGGTCGAGGGCTGGGCCAAGACCTCCACGGTCACCGCCGAGGAGCTGGGCCGCCGGTTCGAGGATGCCGGCGTCGCCGCGATCATCTACACCGACATCGCCCGGGACGGCATCCTCAAGGGGCTCAACATCCCGATGACGCTAGGCCTGGCCCAGGCGGTGAAGATCCCGGTCATCGCCTCGGGCGGCCTCGCCTCGATCGAGGACGTGCACCGCATCCTGGAGCCGGATTGCGCGGGATTGGCCGGCGCCATCACGGGCCGCGCCCTCTATGACGGCCGGATCGACCCGAAGGAGGCGCTGGCGGCAATCGCGCGGGCGCGGAGTTCGTCGCCTGGCAGGGCGGCCTCGTGATAGGCTGACGCCGCACGACGGACGGGCAGCGCGTGACCGCCGCGCCCCGCTCGCCCGCGACGTCCCGATCGACCCGACAACCTGAAACGGCGCCCGTGCTCAAGACCCGCATCATCCCCTGCCTCGACGTCAAGGACGGCCGCGTCGTCAAGGGCGTGCAGTTCCTCGAGCTGCGCGACGCCGGCGACCCGGTCGAGGCCGCCAAGGCCTATGACCGCGCCGGGGCCGACGAGCTCTGCTTCCTCGACATCACGGCGAGCCACGAGGACCGGGGCATCCTGCTCGACGCGGTGAGCCGCACGGCGGAGGCCTGCTTCATGCCGCTCACCGTCGGCGGCGGGGTGCGCAAGGTCGAGGACATCCGCACCCTGCTGCTCGCCGGGGCCGACAAGGTCTCGATCAACACCGCGGCGGTGAACGATCCGGACCTGGTGGCAAGGGCGGCGGAGAAGTTCGGCGCGCAGTGCATCGTGGTGGCGATCGACGCCAAGCGGGTCTCGGGCGAGGGCGAGCCGCCCCGCTGGGAGATCTTCACCCATGGCGGCCGGAAGCCCACCGGGATCGACGCGATCGACTTCGCCCGCACCGTGGCGGGGAAGGGCGCCGGCGAGCTGCTGGTCACCTCGATGGACCGCGACGGCATGCGCTCGGGCTACGACATCGGGCTCACCCGGGCGATCAGCGACGCGGTGAACGTTCCGGTCATCGCCTCGGGCGGCGTCGGCAGCCTCGACGACCTCGTCGCCGGCGTGCGCGACGGCGGCGCCAGCGCGGTGCTGGCGGCTTCGATCTTCCATTTCGGCCAGCACACCGTGGCGGAGGCCAAGGCCCACATGGCGGCGGCGGGCCTGGCGATGCGGCTCGATCCGACGCCCTGACCCATCGGCAATCACCGCGGGAAATGGTGGGGTCGACCGCTTGACCGCCCGGCACGGCCGGCCCCAGGGTTCACCCGGACACACCAACGGCCGCCGCATGACCACCTTCACCCTCGCCGACCTCGACCGCATCGTCCGCGAGCGCGCCGCCGCCGCGCCGGAGGAATCCTACACCGCCAAGCTCGTCGCCGGCGGGCCGGCCCGGCCGGCCAAGAAGCTCGGCGAGGAGGCGGTCGAGGCGGCGATCGCAGCCGTGCAGGGCGACCGCGAGGGGCTGACGGCGGAGGCCGCGGACGTGCTCTACCACCTGCTCGTGGTTCTCCGGGCCGCCGAGGTGCCGCTCGAGGCGGTGATGGCGGAGCTGGAGCGGCGCACGGCCCAGAGCGGCATCGCCGAGAAGGCGTCGAGGAGGCCGGCATGACCGAAGCCGGCATGAATGGGGCCAGCATGGCTCCGACCCTCGGCGCGGCGGAGCTGGCGGCGAGCCTCGACGAGGCGACCGACCACCTCTCGCCCTACCGGGTCTTCTCCCGCGAGGAATGGGCGCACCTGCGCGCCGACACGCCGCTCACCCTCACGGCCGAGGACGTGATGCGGCTGCAATCGCTCAACGACCCGATCTCGCTCGAGGAGGTCATCGCGATCTACCTGCCGCTGTCGCGGCTGCTCTCGCTCTACGTCGCGGCGACGCAGGGGCTGTTCAAGGCGACCCAGCGCTTCCTCCTCGCCGAGCGCGAGGTGAAGGTGCCCTACATCATCGGGGTCGCCGGCTCGGTCGCGGTCGGCAAGTCGACCACCGCCCGGGTGCTCAAGGCGCTGCTCGCCCGCTGGCCCAACACCCCGAAGGTCGACCTCGTCACCACCGACGGGTTCCTGTTCCCGAACGCGGAGCTGAACCGCCTCGGCCTGATGGAGCGCAAGGGTTTTCCGGAGAGCTACGACACCCCGACGCTGCTGCGCTTCCTTGCCGACATCAAGGCCGGCAAGCGCCACGTCGCGGCGCCGCTCTACTCGCACCTCGTCTACGACGTGGTGCCGGGGGAGACCACGGTGGTGGACCGGCCCGACATCCTGATCGTCGAGGGTCTGAACGTGCTCCAGCCCGCCCGCCTGCCGCGGGACGGCACGGCAATCCCGTTCGTCTCGGACTTCTTCGACTTCTCGGTCTATCTCGACGCCCACGAGGAAGACCTGCACCGCTGGTACGTCAACCGCTTCCTGCGTCTCCGCCACACCGCCTTCCGCGACCCGCTCTCCTATTTCCGCAAATACGCGGAGATCAGCGAGGAGGAGGCGCTCGGCATCGCCGACGGGCTGTGGACCCGCATCAACCTCCTGAACCTGCGCGACAACATCGTGCCGACGCGCCAGCGCGCCAGCCTGATCCTCGCCAAGGGTGCGAGCCACCGCATCGAGAGCGTGGCGTTGCGCCGGCTGTAGCGTCCCGCTCGGGTTGACCGTCCTCCCGTCCCCCGCCAGCATGGGGAAAAATTCGGGAGGACCCACCATGAGACGAGCCTTTCGGCGCGCCGGCCTGGCGCTGGCCGCGACCCTGTGCGCGACTGCGGCGCAGGCACAGGTCTCCGACGACGTGGTGAAGATCGGCGTCCTATCGGACATGAGCGCCGCCCAGGCCGACAGCACCGGCCCCGGCTCGGTCACCGCCGCCCGGATGGCGGTGGAGGATTTCGGCGGCACGGTCCTGGGCAAGCGGATCGAGGTCGTCTCCGCCGACCACCAGAACAAGCCGGATGTCGGCTCGAACATCGTCCGCCAGTGGCTCGAGTTGCAGCAGGTCGACGTCGTCGCCGACGTGCCGACCTCGTCGGTGGCGCTCGCCGTGCAGAACCTGACCCGCGAGCGCCACCGCCTGTTCCTGAACTCGTCGGCCGGCTCCTCCGACCTGTCCGGCCCGGCCTGCTCGCCGAACGCGATCCACTGGACCTACGACACCTATTCGCTCGCCAACGGCACCGCCGGCCCGCTCGTGTCCCAGGGCGCCAGTTCCTGGTACTTCGTCACCGCCGATTACGCCTTCGGCCACGCGCTGGAGCGCGACACCAGCCAGGCGGTCGCCCGGGCCGGCGGCAAGGTGATCGGCTCGGTGCGCCACCCGATGGGGATGGCGGATTTCTCCTCGGCGCTGCTCCAGGCGCAGGCCTCGGGCGCCAAGGTGATCGCGCTCGCCGATCCGGTCGGCGACACCGCGACGGCGGCCAAGCAGGCGGGCGAGTTCGGCATCCAGCAGCAGGGCCAGAAGCTCGTCGGGCTCCTGATCGACGTGGTCGACCTGCGGGCGATCGGCCTCGAGACCGCGCAGGGCATGCTGCTCACCACGAGCTTCTACTGGGACCGCGACGACGAGACCCGGGCCTTCGCCCAGCGGTTCCTCAAGCGCCACGGCCGCATGCCGACGCAGTTCCAGGCCGGCGTCTATTCCAGCATCGCCAACTACCTGAAGGCGGTGCAGGCCGCCGGGACCGACGCGGCGAAGGCCGTCGTCGCGAAGATGCGCGAGACCCCGGTCAACGACTTCTACGCCAAGAACGGCCGCGTGCGCGAGGATGGCCGCATGGTCCACGACATGTACCTGATGCAGGTGAAGGCGCCGGCCGAATCGACCGGTGAGTGGGACCTGCTCAAGCCGATCGCGACGATTCCCGGCGACCGGGCGTTCCGGCCGATCGAGGCGGGCAACTGCCCCTATGTCGGCAAGGCGGGGTGAGGCGGGATTTTGCCCGCGGGAACAAGAATCCGCCCACGCCGCGTTCGAAGGTGGAGGTGACCGGCGTAGGAGCGTGCCAACTAAGGGCGGTGCGCCGACCCTATACCAGGATGATGATACCGCTATCACCCGTTTGGAGGTCTTGCCACCGGGCGATCGTCCACCTTCCGGGGGGATCGCCCGCGGTCACGCCTCGTCCTGAAGCAGCGGATAGGCCGCTTCCACCACGTAGGGCCCGCCGCCCACCGAGTCCCGCGCCGAGTACAGGGCGACCCGCCGCGCCGTGAACGAAACCCGCGAGAAAACCGGCTGCATCGCCAGGTACTGGGCCACCCCGTCCGGCCCCGCGCCGCGCTTGAGGCGGGCGAGGGTGACGTGGGGCGTGAAGCGACGCGTATCGGGGGCGACGCCGAGTTGGCGCAGGATGCGCTCGTGCTCCGCCTGCAGTTCGGCGAGGTCGGGATCGGGCACGACGCGGGCGAAGAGCGCGTGCGGCTTCTCGCCGCCGAAGACCGCCAAGTCGTCGAGGACGACGGTCAGGGGCGGGCGGGGCCGGATCTCGGCGAGCGCCTCGGTGATCTCCTCGGCGAGCCCGCCATCGACGTCGCCGATGAAGCGCAGGGTGACGTGGTAATCGGCGGGCTCGACCCAGCGGGCGCCGGGCAAGCCGCCCCGGAAGGCGCTTAGGCTCAGCCCGGTCTCGGGCGGAACCTCGATTCCGGTGAACAGGCGCGGCATGGCGGATCAGGGCCCCTGGCGCAGGCGCGTCAGGAACGCCTCGACGCTCGGCAGGATGCCGGCGACCACCCGCGTCACCCCGGCTCGGGTCGGGTGCAGGCCGTCGGCGAGGGTGAGGCTCCGGTCGCCCGCGACGCCGTCGAGGAAGAACGGGTAGAGGATCAGGCCGTAGCGCTCGGCGAGCTTCGGGTAGATCGCGTCGAAGCGCTTGCCGTAATCGGGCCCGAGATTCGGCGCCGCCCGCATGCCGGCGAGCAGGACCGGAATGCCGCGGGCCTTCAGCTTGGCGATGATCGCATCGAGGGCCTTCTCGGTCACCGCCGGGTCGGTGCCACGCAGCATGTCGTTGGCGCCGAGCTCCAGGATCACACCGTCGGTCCCGTCCGGCACCGACCACTCGACCCGGTCGAGCCCGCCCGTCGTGGTGTCGCCGGAGACGCCCGCATTGGCGACCGTCACGGCCTGGCCCTTCGCCTTCAGGGCGGCTTCGAGCTGGACCGGGAAGGCGGCATCCGCCGGCAGGCCGTAGCCCGCCGTGAGGCTGTCGCCGAGGGCGACGAGGGTCAGGGGGCGCGTCTTGGTGTCTTGAGCGCGAAGCGGCGTCACGAGCGTCATCAGAAGTGAAACGATCAGAAATGCGAGCGCCGCGCGGCGGCCATCATGGCGAACCATCGATGCGTGGCCCATATCGGGCCGGCGGGCCGCCTGTCCTGCGTAGGTCCGTCCCAACACTCAACCTCCGGCGGCGACCCGACCGGTCGCCGCGCTTCAAGATCGGTTCTTCCCTCATGACCGACAAGGCCACCGGACCGGCGATCGCGCTCGACGGCGTCGATCTCAGCCTCGGCCGCGGCGCTGCCCGGGTCCACATCCTCAAGGGCATCTCGCTGTCCGTCGCCCCGGGCGAGGCGGTCGGCCTCGTCGGTCCCTCGGGCTCGGGCAAGTCGACCCTGCTGATGACCATGGCGGGGCTGGAGCGGCCGGATTCCGGCCGGGTCGTGGTCGGGGGCACCGATCTCGCCGGGCTCGACGAGGACGCGCTGGCGCGGTTCCGCGGCCGGCGCATCGGCATCGTGTTCCAGTCCTTCCACCTCGTCCCGACCATGACGGCGTTGGAGAACGTCGCGTTGCCGCTCGAACTGGCGGATGCGTCCGACGCCCATGCGCGGGCGGCGCGGGAGCTGGAGGCGGTCGGCCTGAGGCACCGCCTGCACCATTACCCGGCCCAGCTCTCCGGCGGCGAGCAGCAGCGCGTCGCCATCGCCCGGGCGGTGGCGCCGGAGCCGGCGATCCTGGTGGCCGACGAGCCGACCGGCAACCTCGACGAGGCGACAGGTGCCCAGATCGTCGACTTGCTCTTCGCCCTCAAGCGCGACCGCGGCGCCACCCTGGTGCTGGTGACCCACGATCCCGGCCTCGCCCGGCTGTGCGACCGCACGGTGCGGCTGCGCTCGGGGCTGATCGACGAAGCGGTGAGCGCGTAACATCCATGCACGGCAGCTTTTCCCGCCTCCCGGGCGCCACGCCGGGCCGTCCCTCGCGCCTGCCGCTCACCTTGCGTCTGGCGCTCCGCGAATTGCGCGGAGGCCTGCGCGGCTTCACGGTGCTGCTCGTCTGCATCGCCATCGGGGTCGCCACCATCGCGGGCGTCGCCTCGCTGTCGCGCTCGCTTTCGGACGGGCTCGCCCGTGAGGGCCGCCGGATCCTGGGCGGCGACGTCACCTTCGGGCTGATCCACCGCGAGGCGAGCCCGCAGGAAAAGGCCTTCTTGGACGCGCGGGGCCGCGTCTCGGCGGTGGGCTTCACCCGCGCCATGGCGTCGGCGGGCGAGAAGGGCGCGGCGCTCGTCGAGCTGAAGGCGGTCGGGCCCGATTATCCCGCGGTCGGCGAGCTGACGACCGAGCCGCCCATGCCGCCCGCCGCGATCTTCGCCGCCCGCGACGGCATCTACGGCGCCGCCGCCGATCCGGCCCTGCTCGCCCGCCTCGACCTCAAGCTCGGGGACCGTCTCAACCTCGGCGGGGCCGAGATCGAGCTGCGCACGGTCCTGGTCAGCGAGCCGGACAAGATCGCCGGCGGCATCGGCTTCGGGCCCCGCCTGATGGTGTCGCTCGACGGCTTGCGCGCCACCGGCCTCGTCCAGCCCGGCAGCCTCAACCGCTTCGTCTACCGGGTGATGCTGCCGCAGGGCGACGACGCGGCGGTCGAGCGGGCGATGACCGAGGCCCGCGCCGCCCTGCCCGACGCCGGATGGGAGATCCGCTCGCGGCTCAACGCCGATCCGCGCTTCGCCCGCAGCATCGAGCGCTTCACCCAGTTCCTCACGCTCGTCGGCCTCACCGCGCTCCTCGTCGGCGGCGTCGGCGTCGCCAACGCGGTGCGGGCCTTCGTCGACCGCAAGCGCGCCTCGATCGCGACCCTCAAGAGCCTCGGCGCGCCGGGCAGCCAGGTGGTCGGCATCTACCTGACCCAGGTGATGCTGATCGCCGGGATCGGCATCCTGGCCGGCCTCGTCGTCGGCGCTGTCCTGCCCTTCGCCCTCGACGCGGCGTTCGGCTCCCTGCTGCCGCTGCCGCTCAACCCGACGCTGGCGCCGGGCGAGCTCGTCGTCGCGGCCCTCTACGGCGTGCTGACGGCGCTCGCCTTCGCGATCGGGCCGCTCGGCCGCGCCCACGATATCGCGGTGTCGGGGCTGTTCCGCGACGCGGTCGATCCCGACCGGCGCTGGCCGCGGCCGCGCTACCTCGGCATCCTCGGCCTCGCGCTGGCGAGCCTCGTCGCCCTGGCGCTGACCACCGCCTATGACCGCTGGGTAGCCCTGATCTTCATCGTCGCGGCGGGCCTCGCCTTCGGGCTGCTCCGTCTCGTCGCCTTCGGGCTGATGGACCTGGCGCGCCGCCTGCCCCGTCCGGCCCGGGCCGCGCCGCGGCTGGCGCTCGCCAACCTCCACCGGCCCGGCGCGCTGACGCCCTCGATCGTGCTGTCCCTCGGCCTCGGCATCACGCTCCTCGTGACCTTGAGCCTGATCGACGCCAACATCACCCGGACCCTGACCCGCTCGCTGCCGGCCAAGGCGCCGAGCCTGTTCTTCCTCGACATCCCGAGCCGCGAAGCGGACGCCTTCGACCAGTTCCTCGGGCGGGCCGCGCCGCGGGCCAAGATCGAGCGGGTGCCGATGATGCGCGGGCGGATCACGGCGCTGAACGGCGTGCCGGCGGGCCAGATCAAGGCCGGCGAGGACGCCGCCTGGGTGCTCGACGGCGACCGCGGCATCACCTACGCCGAGGACCTGCCGGACGGCTCTCGGATCACCGCCGGGCAATGGTGGAAGGGCGACGAGGCGAAGAAGCCGCTGGTCTCCTTCGACGACCAGCTTGCCCGCAGCCTGAACCTCAAGGTCGGCGATACGGTCACCGTCAACGTGCTAGGGCGCAGCCTCACCGTCGCGATCGCCAATTTGCGTCACGTCGAGTGGCGCAACCTCGGCATCAACTTCGTGATGGTCTTCTCGCCAGGCACCTTCCGGGGCGCGCCGCACAGCGACCTCGCGACCCTGACCCTGCCCGAGGGGCCGGATTCCGCCCTCGAAGCCCGGATCCTGCGCGACGCCGCCAAGGAATTCCCCTCGGTGAGCAGCGTGCGGGTGAAGGACGCCCTCGACGCGGTCAACGACCTCGTCGGCAAGCTCGTCTTCGCGATCCGCGGCGCCAGCGCGGTGGCGGTGGCGACCAGCCTGTTCGTCCTCGCCGGGGCGCTCGCCGCCGGCCACCGGGCCCGGCTCTACGACGCGGTGGTGCTCAAGACGCTCGGCGCCACAAGGGCGCGGCTCCTCTCCGCCTACACGATGGAGTACGGCGCCCTCGGCCTCGCCACCGCCGTCTTCGGCCTCGTCGCTGGCACCCTGGCGGGCTGGGTGATCCTCACCAAGGTCATGCATCTCGACTTCGCCCTCGACCTGTCGGGGGCGCTGCTCGCGGCCCTGCTGGCGGTCGTCGTGGCGGTGGGGCTCGGGCTTGCCGGCACCTGGCGCATCCTCGGCCAGAAGCCGGCGCAGTACCTACGAAATCTCTAGGGGTCTTAATCCACGGCAATCCCTGCGGCGTAGGGACCCCCGATTTTGGCGCCCCGTGGGCGGCTACCGTTCCGGCACCGCCCTTGTGCGCGCTTGCCGCGCTCCTCATATTCCGGTCAAGGCGAGCGGACCCGCGAGGGACCGGGCGCCGATCCGACGCGTCAAGCGTCCGAGGGTCGCGTGAGAGCCTCGCACCAGGAACATCCACGCTAGAGAGCTTCCGAAGGAATCTCCCATGGCATTCGAGAACAGCCCGTTCCGGCAGGGTAACGCGAACGGCTTCGGGGCGCCCACGGGCTACGCCCAGAGCCAGGTCCAGATCGACCAGGGCCTTCGCGCGTTCATGCTCGGCGTCTACAACAACATGGTCATCGGCCTCGGCATCTCCGGGCTGGTGGCGATCGGCATCAACAAGCTCGCGGTGGCGTCCTCGCAGGCGGACGCGGTGGCGCGGATCGGCTCGATCCCGCTGACCAGCTTCGGCCGCACGCTCTACGCCACGCCGCTGATGTGGGTGATCGCGCTCGCGCCGCTCGCCTTCATCTTCCTGTTCTCGTTCCGGATGGACCGGATGTCGGCGGCCTCGGCCCGCACCACCTTCTTCGCCTTCGCGGCGGTGATGGGTGCGTCGCTCTCGACGCTGCTGCTCCGCTACACCGGCGCGAGCGTGGTCCAGGTTTTCTTCATCACGGCGGCGGCCTTCGGGGGCTTGAGCCTCTACGGCTACACCACGACCCGGAGCCTGTCGGGCATCGGCTCGTTCCTGGTGATGGGCCTGATCGGCCTCGTCATCGCCAGCCTGGTCAACATCTTCCTGGCTTCGAGCGCCCTGCAATTCGCCATCTCGGTCATCGGTGTGCTGATCTTCGCCGGCCTGACTGCGTATGACACGCAGAAGCTCAAGGAGATGTACATCTACGGCAACTTCGACGGCGAGACCGCCGCCAAGGTGTCGGTGGTGGGCGCCCTGACGCTCTACCTGGACTTCATCAACATGTTCCAGTTCCTGCTCTCGCTGATGGGCAACCGGAACAACTAAAACGCTCCCGGGCGGCGCGCCGCTCCGGATCGCAGACGAGAAGCCCCGGCCCCGCGGCCGGGGCTTTTTCGTAGGGCGGCATCCCGTTGACGACGCATGATGTCTGACTTAAGTCAGAGATATGTCGATCGACGCCATCCGCCGCATCCGTCGCTTCAACCGGGCCGTGACCGCCGAGGTCGGGGCGCTCGACAGTTCGTTCCTCGGCCGCGGCCGCCCGCTCGGCTCGGCCCGTGTGCTCAACGCCATCGGCCATGGGCGCGGCGAGGTGGGCAGCCTGCGCGACTATCTCGGGCTCGATTCCGGCTTGCTGAGCCGGCTCCTGCGCGGCCTGGAGGAGGAGGGCCTCGTCGTCACGCTGCCGCATCCGGACGACGCCCGCCGCCGGGTCGCCGCCCTGACCGAGGCGGGACGGCAGGAATTCGCCGCCTACGAGGCCCTGTCGAACGATCGGGCGGAGGCGCTGCTGGCCCGTTTCCCCCAGGGGGACGAGCTCCTGCGCGCCATGGACCTCGTCGCCACGGCGCTCGGCCGGGCTGGAATCGCGATCGAGGAGACCGATCCGCGCTCCGAGGCGGCTTTGCACTGCCTGACTGAGTATTACGCCGAGCTGGGGCGGCGGCTCGCCACCGGCTTCGACGTGTCCCTCTCCCGCGACCCGGACGCGGCCGACATGATGCGCCCGCGCGGCGCCTTCCTGGTCGCCCAGTCGGACGGGCTGCCGGTCGGCTGCGTCGGCCTCAAGGGCAAGGGCGGGGACATCGCCGAGATCAAGCGGCTCTGGGTCTGCCCCTCCGCCCGCGGCCTCGGCCTCGCCCGCCGCCTGATGGAGGCCGCGGAGGCGGCGGCGCGGCAGCTCGGCATCACGATCCTGCGCCTCGATTCGAACAGCGCCCTGACCGAGGCGCTTCAGCTCTACCGCCGCACCGGCTGGGTCGAGATCGACCGCTTCAACGACGATCCGTATCCGGATTATTTTTTCGAGAAGCGGTTGTGAGGCGCGTCCGCTCGCTCGACGGACGCGACGGCGATGCCTCCCATCCCGCCGTCGAGCCGAGGCGCCGTCTGGCCGCGTCGTGGCCGGTAGGATAGGGGTTGGGCGCCCCTCCCGCCCCAAACCTGCCGCATGCCGCTCAGCCCCCTCGTCGCCGTTCCCCTCGCCGCTCTCCTGTCGTCCGGGCTGATCGTCGCCTTGCGGCCGCTGCTCCAGCGCTACGCGCTGGCGCGGCCGAATGCCCGCTCCAGCCACAGGGTCCCGACGCCGCAGGGCGGCGGCATCGCGGTGGTGGCGGCCGCGCTCGCAGCCGTCTTCGTGCTGGCCGGGATGCCCGGGGGCGAGATCGCGGCGCTCGCGGCGGGCGCGGTCGTCCTGGGCATCGTCGGCGCCGTCGACGACATCCGGCCCCTCCCGGTGAGGCTGCGCCTGCCGCTCCAGGCGGCCTGCGTGGTGCTGGTCCTCGCCGCCGCCGGCGGGCAACTGCTACCGGAACTGCCGCTCTGGCTCGAACGCGTCCTCGCGGTCCTGGCCGGGCTGTGGTTCGTCAACCTCACGAACTTCATGGACGGGCTCGACTGGATTACGGTGGCCGAGATGGTGCCGGTGCTCGGCGCCCTCCTGGCCTTCGGCCTCGCCGGCCGCCTGCCGGCCGACGCGACCCTGGTGGCGGCGGCGCTCCTCGGCGGGCTCCTCGGCTTCGCGCCGTTCAACCGGCCGGTGGCCCGGCTCTTCCTCGGGGATGTCGGCTCGCTGCCGATCGGGCTGATCGTCGCCTGGCTGCTCTACCGGCTTGCCGGGCAGGGGGATCCGGGAGAGGGGGGACTCGCTGCCGCGATCCTGCTGCCGCTCTACTCCCTCGCCGACGCCACCCTGACCCTCGGCCGCCGGGCGCTCGCCGGCGAGCCGGTCTGGCAGGCGCATCGCAGCCATTTCTACCAGCGCGCCACGAGCAACGGGCGCTCGGTGCCCTTCGTGGTCGGGGCGGTCTTCGTCCTGAACCTCGCCCTGGCGCTCCTTGCCGCCGCGACCCTCGCGGTGCCGGGCTGGACGATGGCGCTCGTCGCCCTCGCGCTCGGCGCCGGGCTGGTCGCCGGCCTGCTCCGGCTCTTCGCCTTGCCCGCCATCCGGAACGCCGCCGCATGACCGCTCCCCTCGTCGCCCTCACCGGCTCGACCGGTTTCATCGGCCGCCACCTCCTGACGGCCCTGGCCGCCCGGGGCTACCGGGTGCGGGTGCTGCTGCGCCGGCCGGTGGACTTGCCGCCGGGCATCAGCGGCGCGGTGGTGGGCGACCTCGCCCGGCCGCAGAACATGGCCGCGGCCCTGACCGGCGCCGACGCGGTGGTGCACTCGGCCGGTCTCGCCCATGCGATGTCGGGGGCGCCGGAGGACGATTACCGGACCTTCAACACCGAGGCGACGCGCGGCCTCGCCCAGGCCGCCGCCCGCGCCCGGGTGCGCCGCTTCGTGTTCCTGTCCTCGATCCGGGCTCAAGTTGGCCCCTCCGCCGCCGGCATCCTCACCGAGGCCGACGCCCCGGCCCCGACCGACCCTTATGGCCGTTCGAAGCTCGCCGCCGAGGAGGCGCTGGCGGGCATCGACATCGACTACGTGTCGCTGCGGCCGGTGCTGGTCTACGGGCCCGGCCAGAAGGGCAACATGGCGGCGCTGATGCGGCTCGCCGCGGCCCCGTACCCCCTCCCCCTCGGGGGCCTGGCAGGGCGGCGCTCGCTGGTCTCGGTCGAATCCCTGAGCGATGCCGTCGATGCGGTGCTGCGGGCGCCCGGGTCCCTGCGCCGACCGCTGATCGTCGGCGAGGCCGAGCCCCTGCGGGTGCCGGAGATGATCGCGGCCCTGCGCGCCGGCCTCGGCCGCCGGCCCGGCCTCGTGCCGGTGCCGCAGGCACTCCTCGATGCGGCCCTGGCGCTGACCGGGCGGAGCGCGCTGCGCGAGCGTCTGGCCGGCTCCCTCGTCGCCCGCGCGGCGGGGCTGGAGGCTCTGGGCTGGACCGCGCCGGTCGAGACCCGGAGCGGCCTTGCGGCCCTGGCCCGGGCCGGCGGCTGACCGCACGCGACGCGGTTCTCGCCTAATCCCGGACCGTTCCCACGATCAGCGTGATGAGGCCCCAGATCCCGCGCGCGATCCAGACGACCACGTCGATCAGATCCGGAAGGTCCCACCAGGAGAAACCGCCGCGGTCCTTCCGGTCGTCCTCCCGCGGCTCCCCGGCCTCCTGCTCCTCCGCCACGGATCGATTCCCCGGTCAGGCTCTCGTCGCGAAGCGGCCCGGCACCCCGTCGGGCGTCGGGCCGGGAGCAGCGGGCGCGGGCCGCGCCGGGAATCAATCCTCGGCGTCGTCCTCGTCGGGCTGGCGGATGCCGTAGCGGTTCTCGAGGTTGACGGTGGCGCGCGGCGCCCGCTCGGCCGGATCCCGGGGAGCCATCTCGCGCGGCCCGTCCGGTCCCCCGAGGGAGCGGGGCTGGCGGACCAGGCGGTCGCCCTGGTCGCGGCCGATGCGCGGGATCAGCTGCACGATGTCGACGAAGTCGTCGGCCTGGCGGCGCAGCTCGTCGGCGACCATCGGCGGCTGGGTCTGCACCGTCGAGACCACGGTCACCCGCACGCCGCGGCGCTGCATCGCCGCCACCAGCGGGCGGAAGTCGCCGTCGCCGGAAAAGAGTACCATGTGATCGATATAGGGGCTGAGTTCCATGGCATCGATCGTCAATTCGATGTCCATGTTGCCCTTGATCTTGCGCCGGCCGGTCGAGTCGGTGAACTCCTTCACCGGCTTGGTGACGACGCGGTAGCCGTTATAGTCGAGCCAGTCGATCAGCGGGCGGATCGAGGAATATTCCTGATCTTCGACAAGGGCCGTGTAGTAGAAAGCGCGGACGAGATTCTCCCGGGCGCGGAAATCGGCCAGGAGCTTGCGGTAGTCGATGTCGAAGCCGAGAGCCTTGGTGGTGGCGTAGATGTTGGCGCCGTCGATGAACAGGGCGCTGCGGGGAGGATTGGGCATCATTTATCCTTGGCCGTGCGGTACGGCCGCACGAGAAGAATCACTTGCGAGAAAAGCCGCCATCAGAAATGCACTGCCCCCTGAGTATGTGGGCGGGGGCAATCAGCGCGGGTGCCGCACACCGCATAGCGGCCGCAATATCGTCAGCTAAGGACGCGCCGCCGCGCCTGTCAAGCGACCTTGCGACGGCGCGGCGGGGATGAGGCGAGAGGCGCGGGCGCGGGAGCCGGCCCGCAGGGCGGGTCAGGCGCCCGGCAGGGCGCGGCTGCCGGGCTTCACCGCCGGGATCGCGGCAAGTTCCGGCGGCAGCTGGTCGGCCGGGTAGTTCGGGATGTCGAGGGTGACGAGGGCGACCAGCGGCAGGCCAAGATCGGCCTTGCCGCCCGAGCGGTCGATCAGGCAGGCCGCGCCCACCACCTCGCCGGGCTCCGCGGTCAGGGCCGCCAGGCATTCGCGGGAGGACAGGCCGGTGGTGACGATGTCCTCGACCATCACCGCGCGGGCGCCCTTCGGGATCTGGAAGCCGCGCCGCAGGGCGAAGGGCTTGCCCGGATCGCGCTCGACGAAGATCGCCTTGGCGCCGAGCGCCCGGGCGGTCTCGTAGCCCGGCACGATGCCGCCGATCGCCGGCGAGACGACGTAGTCGACCCGGCCGTAGCGATCCGTGATCCGCTCGGCCAGCGCGCCGCAGACGCGGGCGGTGCGCACCGGATCGGTGAAGATTGCCATCTTCTGCAGGAACACCGCGCTGTGAAGCCCGGAGGAGAGCACGAAATGGCCCTCGAGCAGGGCGCCGGCGGAGCGGAATTCGGCGAGGACGTCGTCGGAGGTCATGGCACCCTTCAGGGGTCGTTGGAGCGGCACTGAATCGGGGCTTGTGGCAGCGCGCGCCGACCGGCGCAATCGGCCGGTCGGCGCGGCTCGCTCGTTCCTCGCCGTCTCAGCGCCGGATCCGCAGCGGCCGGGGGGCGCCTTCGATCGCCCCATCCGACAGGACGAGCACGCGCTGGCCGTCTTCGTTCTGATCGAGGAACAGCAGCGCCTCGGGCTTCGCCACCTCGCCGTCCTCGATGAGGGGCGGCACCTCGCCGAGCAGCTCCGCTTCCTCGTCCTTGACCCGATAGATCGAGGAGGATCCTTCGCCCTCCGCCGTCGGTCCCGCGAGAACGAGCAGCCCCGACGGCGACGCGGCGAGGTCCCGCACGCCCCGTCCCGGTCCGAGCGGCACCAGGTGCAGCCTGGCCTTCGGTATGCGGTTTTCCAAAACGTCCTTGACCGGCATCGAGACGATCGCGGCCCGGTCGCCGCCGAGGGACGGGCCGCGCAGGCCGACGAAGAGCCGGTCGCCCAGAGCGGCGATTCCCTCGATCGTGAGGCCGTTCTGATCCAGGCGTCGGTTCAGGAAGGGGGCGAGACGCGGTTCTGCGGCCAGGATCGCCGGCAGGCCCGTGAAGGCCCTGACCTGAGCCTCCCCCTTCAGCTTGCCCTTCGGGCTGATCTGGTCGGGATCGATGCGAACTTGGATGATCCGGCTGCTGGCACGGATGCTCGCCTCGATCTTGGCGGCATCCTTCGTCGGATCGAGCTTGTTCTTCTTGTCGCGCGGATGTCCGTGCGAGCCGACGATCAGGAACGCACCATCCGCATAGGCGACGCCTTCGCCGTCGAACTCGATCGGCTTGCCGTCGAACGTGTCGTCGATCAGCCGGATCGTGTCCCCGGCGAGCAGCTGCCCCTCCTCCACGATCACGATCTGGGCCGCCTGCAACTCGTCGTCGATGACGAGGCATTTGCGCGGGAAGCCTTTGCTCTCGATGCAGGCGATGCCGCTCGCATCCGTCGACTTGCCGCCGTTCTTGTCCTTGTCCTTGCCGATCAGCGTCTTGTCGACATTCCAGACCGGATCGTGCGGGCTTTCGGCCATTGCCCGATCCGTTGCCGACGCAACGAGGGCACAGACCATCGGAAGAGACAACAAAAACAGAAAAACACGTCTTGCGGTTGTCATGGCCTGCCTCCCATGGAGCGCATTTCGCACGAGATCGACGCGCCGGCCGAGCTTGGATTGTCTATCTTGATCCATGACAATAATGTATAATAAGATAAAAACATTCAACCGGACAGCGAAGAATAAATCCGATACTTTATTGCGACTGAAACGATGCGCCGGACGGGAGAGTCCGTCAAGTCACATTCGCAGAACCGAATCTATCGGGAGCGCACTTGCATGAATGTTCGGCTGCCGTTCGCCGCCGCCCACGATCCCGCGAAGCCGTGCCGTGACTTCCCAGGCGGCAGGTCCGGCCCTGCCGCGCGTGCAGGGCCGGAGCGCCGAGGCGCCGGTGACTAGAGCAGCGCCCGATCACGTTGCCATCGGACGTTGCTCTGGGTCTTTCAGTTTGCCGCATTTTCTGCGACGAACCGGTGTCCACTTCGTCGGAAAATGCTCTCCGCAGAGCCACACGGGGCAACTCTGCTGAGCTTCTTGCTCTGGCATCATTTTCGTCGCCGAACCGGCGACCGCTTCGGTACCGGCCGTCCGCGGCCGGCGGAATGATGCTCAGCCGTTCACCCGGTCGACCCGGCTCACCACGCGCTTGGCCCGCAGCTCCGACACGATGGCGTTGAGGTGCTTCAGGTCCCAGACCGCGAGGTCGATGGTGACGTCGGTGAAGTCCTGGGTCCGGCGCTTCATCGAGATGTTGTCGATGTTGCCGTCATGGTCGGCGATCACCTGGGCGATCTGGGCGAAGCTGCCGGGCTCGTTGATCGATTGCAGGGCGAGGCGGGCCGGGAAGCGCTGGTTCGAGGCGCCGTCCACGTCCCAGCGCACGTCGAGCCAGCGGTCGGGTTCGTTGTCGAAGGCGGCGAGCGCCGGCGACTGGATCGGGTAGATGGTCACGCCCTCGCCGGGGGTGAGGATGCCGACGATCCGGTCGCCCGGCACCGCGCCGCCGTCGGGGGCGAAGCGCACCAGGAGGTCGCGGTCGAGGCCGCGGATCGGGATCGCACCCTCCTCCGGCGCGCCGTCCTTGCCGGGGCCCTCCTTGCCCGGAACCTTGCCCGGCCAGGTCAGGCGCACCGTCTGGTCCTTGTCGAGGGACAGGCGCCCGGCGCCGTTGACGTGCGGCCGGGGCTGGCCCGGGCCGGCCTGGCTCGCGGCGGCGCCGCGGCGCTCGTCCTTGTAGTCGGGATAGACCGCCTTCACGACGTCGCCCGAGAACATCTCGCCCCGGCCCACCGCCGCGAACACGTCCTCGGTCGACTGGCGGGCGAGGCGGGGGAGGGCGCCGCGCAGCTTCTCGTCGGAGAAGTTCTTGCCGGCCCGCTCGAAGGCGCGGTCGAGGATCTGGCGCCCGAGGCCCGCATATTGCCGGCGCACCGCCGAGCGGGTGGCCCGCCGGATCGCCGCCCGCGCCTTGCCGGTGACGACGAGGGATTCCCAGGCCGCCGGCGGGATCTGGCCGTCGGCCCGCGCGATCTCGACCTCGTCGCCGTTCTGCAATTCGGTGAGGAGCGGCGCGATGCGGCCGTTGATCTTGGCGCCGACCGCGGTGTTGCCGACATCGGTATGGACCGCGTAGGCGAAATCGATCGGCGTCGCGCCCCGGGGCAGGGCGATCAGCCGGCCCTTCGGGGTGAAGCAGAAGACCTGGTCCTGGAACAGCTCGAGCTTGGTGTGCTCCAGGAACTCCTCCGGGCTGTCGCCCTCGGCCAGGAGCTCGATGGTGCGGCGCAGCCACTGGTAGGCGCCGCTCTCGGTCGCGAGATGCGGCGCGCCGTCCTTGTAGAGCGCGTGGGCGGCGATGCCGTACTCGCCGATCTCGTCCATCTCGGTGGTGCGGATCTGCAGTTCGACGCGCTGGCTCTTCGGCCCGATCACCGTGGTGTGGATCGACCGGTAGTCGTTCTGCTTCGGGGTCGAGATGTAGTCCTTGTAGCGCCCCGGCACCATCGGCCAGGTGGTGTGGACGACGCCGAGCGCGCGGTAGCAGGTGTCGACGGTGTCGACGATGACCCGGAAGCCGAAGATGTCGGAGAGCTGCTCGAACGCGACCGACTTGCGCTCCATCTTGCTCCAGATCGAGTAGGGCCGCTTCTGCCGCCCCTTGACGGTGGCGGTGATGCCGGCATGCGCCAGCTTGGCGACGAGGTCGCGCTCGATGCTCTCGACCAGCCGCTCGGACTTGGCCGAGAGGTCGGAGAGCCGCTTGGCGATCGTGGCGTAGACATCGGGCTTGAGGTTGACGAAGGAGAGGTCTTCCAGCTCCTCGCGCAACTCCTGCATGCCCATGCGGCTGGCCAGCGGCGCGTAGATGTCGAGGGTCTCCTGGGCGATGCGGGCCCGCTTCTCGGCCGGCATGTGCTGCAGGGTGCGCATGTTGTGCAGCCGGTCGGCGAGCTTGACCAGGAGCACCCGCACGTCCGCCGCGATGGCGAGCAGCAGCTTGCGGAAGTTCTCGCCTTGCGCGGCGCGCTTCGAGACGAGATCCAGGCGCTTGATCTTGGTCAAGCCGTCGACGAGCTTGCCGATCTCGGGCGTGAAGACGCGGTTGATCTCGTCCAGGGTGGCAGCGGTATCCTCGACCGTGTCGTGCAGCACCGCCGCCACGATGGTGGCGTCGTCGAGCCGCAGGTCGGTGAGGATGGCCGCCACCTCGAGCGGGTGGGCGAAGAAGGGATCCCCCGAGGCGCGCTTCTGCGTGCCGTGCGCCCGCATCGCGTAGACGTAGGCCCGGTTCAGCAGCGCCTCGTCGGCGCCGGGGTTGTAGGCCTTGACCCGCTCGACGAGCTCGTACTGGCGCATCATCCGCCGTTGGTCTCCTTAGGCGCGCAACGAGGCGCCGGCGCTCAAGGCCGGCGCGGAGGCGTCGCGGCGTGCCGGGACGAACCGGGTGCGCTGAACGCCGACGACGCTTGTGGAGGTCCGGGCGTCAATATCGAGCCGAACGGGCCACCGCGCCAGCCCCTAAACGCCGCGGCAGCGCCGCTTCCGCATCGCATGGCAAAAAACGTCACGAAAAAACCCGGCCTCCCGGCCGGGTTCTGCCGGCCGGGAGGCCGGGATCGGTTCGCATCGGGCGTCGAGCCTGGAGGAGGCTCAGTCGCCCTCCTCCTCCGTCTCGGTCGGGGGCGCGAGGTTCTCGAGGCCGCGCAGCAGGTCCTCCTCGCTCATCCGGTCGAACTGGATGTCGCCGTCGTCGCTGGACGACTGGGGTGCCACCGCGGCGGCGGCCGGCGAGCTCGACAGCAGCGGCACCGTCTCGGCCTCCGGCTCGTCGACCTCGACGTACTTCTGCAGCGAGTGGATCAGCTGCTCCTTGAGATCGTCCGGCGTGATGGTCTCGTCGGCGATCTCGCGCAGGGCCACGACCGGGTTCTTGTCGCGGTCGCGGTCGATGGTGAGCGGGGCGCCGGAGGAGAGCAGGCGGGCACGGTGGCCGGCCAGCAGCACCAGCTCGAAGCGGTTCTCGACCTTGTCGATGCAGTCCTCAACGGTGACGCGAGCCATGCGCGACCCCTTCCTTGGTCAAACGAAAATCTCGGAGTAGCGGTCTCCCTACACGAGATGCCGTTTTGCAACAAGCGTCGGCGGTGGCGATGCTATCGGGGGGGCCCTTACGGCTGTTCGACGGCAGGAGGAAGCGCGGGGCTGCCGGGGGAGGGGAGGCCCGCGCCGTATTTCGCGGGCACCCCTTGTCAGCGGACACCGTGTCGGATCATCCGCGATTCCGCTGAGAAGGCTGCCGCGTTTTTTACGTCCCTGCCACGCTTGACTATGGCCGGCCGCTCTGCGACTGGCGCCGCCCAATTGCTGCGTCCCGCAGCCGCATCGCAGCTCTCAAGGGCAGGAAGCACCCCGCACGTGTCGCGCGCCTTCATCTTTCCCGGCCAGGGCAGCCAGGCCGTCGGCATGGGCTCCGCCCTTGCCCAGGATCACGCCGCCGCCCGCGCGGTCTTCGCCGAGGTCGACGAGGCCTTGGGGCAGAAGCTCTCCCGCCTGATGTTCGAGGGTCCGGCCGAGGAGCTGACCCTCACCGCCAATGCCCAGCCGGCCCTGATGGCCTCGAGCATCGCGGTCCTGCGGGTGCTGGAGACGGAAAACGGCCTGGATCTCGCCCGCGACGTCGCCTATGTCGCCGGCCACTCGCTCGGCGAGTACAGCGCGCTCGCCGCCGCCGGCAGCCTGTCGCTCTCGGACGCGGCGCGCCTGCTGCGCCTGCGCGGCGAGGCGATGCAGAAGGCGGTGCCGGTGGGCTCGGGCGCCATGGCGGCGCTGCTCGGCCTCGACGTCGAGGCGGCGTCCGAGGTCGCGGCGGAGGCCCGGCAGGGCGACGCCGGAAAATCCGATGTCTGCGACGTCGCCAACGACAACGGCGCCGGCCAGGTGGTGGTCTCGGGCCACCGCGCGGCGGTCGAGCGGGCGGTCGCCCTGGCTCAAGGGCGTGGCGCCAAGCGCGCGGTGATGCTGAACGTCTCCGCGCCGTTCCATTGCAGCCTGATGGCACCCGCCGCCGAGGCGATGCGCGCGGCGCTCGACGCCGTCGATCTTCGCCCCGCCGCCGTCCCGGTGATGGCGAACGTGCTGGCCGCCCCCTTGCGCGAGCCGGCGGCGATCCGCGACGCGCTGGTCGCGCAGGTCACCGGCACCGTGCGCTGGCGCGAATGCGTGGCCGCGATGGCCGCCGCCGGCGTCGACGCCTTCTACGAGATCGGCACCGGCAAGGTGCTGTCGGGCCTCGTCAAGCGCATCGCGGCGGGGACCTCCGCCACGCCGGTCGGGACCTCGGCCGAGATCGCGGCCTTCACGCTCTGAGGAAGTGACCAGCATGTTCGATCTCAGCGGCCGCAAGGCCCTCGTCACCGGCGCCACCGGCGGCCTCGGCGGCGCCATCGCCCGGGCCCTCCACGGCCAAGGCGCCCACGTGGCGGTCTCGGGCACGAGGCGCGAGGCCCTGGAGGCGCTGGCCGGCGAGCTCGGCGAGCGCGTCCACGTCCTGGAGGCCAACCTCTCCGACACCGCGGCCGTCGAGGCCCTGGTGCCGGCGGCGGAGGCCGCGCTCGGCGGGCTCGACGTGCTGGTCAACAATGCCGGCATCACCCGCGACAACCTCTTCCTGCGCATGAAGGACGAGGAGTGGGACAGCGTGATCGCCGTGAACCTGACGGCCGCCTTCCGGCTGTCGCGGGCGGCGGTGAAGGGCATGATGAAGCGCCGCTACGGCCGCATCATCAATGTCGGCTCGGTGGTGGGCTCGACCGGCAATGCCGGCCAGGGCAACTACGCGGCGGCCAAGGCCGGCCTCGTCGGCCTCACCAAGGCGCTCGCCGCCGAGGTGGCGAGCCGCAAGATCACCGTGAACTGCATCGCGCCGGGCTTCATCACCTCGCCGATGACCGACGTGCTGAACGACAAGCAGCGCGAGGGCATCCTCGCCACGGTGCCGATGGGGCGCCTCGGCGAGGGCGCCGAGATCGCCGCGGCGGCGGTCTATCTGGCCTCCGACGAGGCGGCCTACGTCACCGGGCACACCTTGCACGTCAACGGCGGCATGGCGATGTTCTAGGCCCCGGGGACGCCATTCCCCAGCCGAAAGGCACGGTTTCTTAACCGGGGCTGAAGCGGGCCTCGCCAGGGCGGAATCCCTGTGTTAAGCACCCGCCGGCCGTGCAAGGGGATTGACGGACCGGCCGTCCGCGGCTTTTCCACGACATGCGCGACCGGGGCGACCGGCCGCATCACGAACTCTCCCCGGGGCTCCGCCCGCACGCGGCGGCTCCGAACAGTTCCACGAGCAGTAACTTAAGGACCTACACGATGAGCGATATCGCGGACCGGGTGAAGAAGATCGTCGTCGATCACCTGGGCGTCGAGCCCGAGAAGGTGACCCCGAACGCGAACTTCATCGACGATCTGGGCGCCGACAGCCTCGACACGGTCGAGCTGGTGATGGCGTTCGAGGAGGAGTTCAACGTCGAGATCCCGGACGACGCCGCCGAGACGATCCAGACGGTCGGCGACGCGATCAAGTTCCTCGAGAAGAACGCCGGCTGATCGCCGCCGTCTTCCGTTAACAGGTAGAACGCTTCCGTCATGGGATCGGGTCGGGATAACGCGATGCGTCGAGTCGTCGTCACGGGCCTCGGAATGGTGTCGCCGCTGGGCAGCAGCGTCGACGTCTCGTGGAGCCGCCTCATCGAGGGGCAAAGCGGTGCCGCCCGCGTCGAGGCCTTCGACGTGTCGGATCTGGCGTGCAAGATCGCCTGCTCGATCCCCCTCGGCGACGGCAGCGACGGCACCTTCAATCCCGATCGGTGGATGGAAGCCAAGGAGCAGCGCAAGGTCGACCCCTTCATCGTCTACGCGATGGCGGCGGCCGGCCAGGCGCTCGACGACGCCGACTGGCACCCGACCTCGCACGAGGACCAGTGCGCCACCGGCGTCCTCATCGGCTCCGGCATCGGCGGCATCGGCGGCATCTACGATGCCTCGGTGACGCTGTTCGAGAAGGGGCCGCGGCGGATCTCGCCGTTCTTCATCCCGGGCCGGATCATCAACCTGGCCTCGGGCCAGGTCTCGATCGCCCACGGCCTGAAAGGTCCGAACCACGCCGTGGTGACGGCCTGCTCCACCGGCGCCCACGCGATCGGCGACGCCGCGCGCCTGGTCGCGCTGGGCGACGCCGACGTGATGCTGGCCGGCGGCGCCGAATCGCCGATCAACCGGCTCTCGCTCGCGGGCTTTGCCGCCTGCCGGGCGCTCTCCACCGGATTCAACGACGAGCCGCAGCGCGCCTCCCGCCCCTATGACCGCGACCGCGACGGGTTCGTGATGGGCGAGGGCGCCGGCGTGGTGGTGCTCGAAGAGTACGAGCACGCCAAGGCCCGCGGCGCCAGGATCTACGCCGAGGTGATCGGCTACGGCCTCTCGGGCGACGCCTACCACATCACCTCGCCCTCGCCGGACGGCGACGGCGCCTATCGCTGCATGAGCGCGGCGGTGAAGCGCGCCGGCATCACCCCCTCCGAGATCGACTACATCAACGCTCACGGCACCTCGACCCCGCTCGGCGACGAATTGGAGCTGAAGGCCGTCGAACGCCTGCTCGGCAACGCCACCGACGTGGCGATGTCCTCGACCAAGTCCGCCACCGGCCACCTGCTCGGGGCCGCCGGCGCGATCGAGGCGATTTTTTCCGTGCTCGCCATCCGCGACGGGGTGGTGCCGCCGACCCTCAACCTCGACAACCCGTCGGTCGAGACCGCGATCGACCTCGTGCCGCACAAGGCGCAGAAGCGGAAGGTCAATGTCGCGCTGTCGAACTCCTTCGGCTTCGGCGGCACCAACGCGTCGCTGATTTTGCGAGCAGTGTGACCTCGCCGGGGTGCATCGCGCTGCCGGGGCTGGCGGACAATGTCCGAGAGCACCAGGGCGCCGATAGTCCCGCGAGTGCTCTGATTGGCGGACGGCCGGCTGTCTCTGGCTGTCCCTTTCCCGTTGGTCGCGTTCGCGGCTGGTCAAGGCCGTTTTGGCGCGATTTGGACGGGCACTCCGTCGTGTCGCTCAGCCGGCCCGTGCACACGCGCTCCCCCTCGCGGGAGCTTGGCTCTGGGCAACACGTATCGGCTCCAGCCCTCCTGGCCCCGGCAGATTGATCCCCGGCGCCCGAAAGCGCGCTCCTTTCACGCGGCCTGCCCTCCCATTTGCCGGAGCCTGCGGTCTCGTCTGCACCCGGGAAGATGCGCTGACGACATCCGGGCGAGATTGTTTTCGATGCCGCCGCTTTGAACGACGTGTAAGCCCTCGCGCAATGAGAAGAATTTTTTCCTGTTCGTGGAAGCGCGTCCTCGATCGAAGTCGTGAATGCGGGGTGACGGAACAAACCGCCCTCACGCGAGCCCTTTGCCCGGCACGGAGCGGGGGTCGTAGGCGCTTCAGGGATGCTCGGCTCGGGCAGTGTTCTCCCCGTAACTCACAGGATGCGAGTCGCCCACACTTGCATTCGGTATGACGTGGCGCGGCACGTCAAACCGATGATGCCATCAGGCAGGTCGTCCCTGAGTCGTCCGAGCGAAGCGCTCACGCTTTGTCACTGCGTGGAGCGCGGTGATGCACTGACCGTCGCATCATTAAGGATTTTCCAAAAAATTCTTCGTTAATTTACCTAGAGGAATCAAAAGGTTTAATTTTTATTTCATCAAATTCGAGCACTGTTTCAATTATAGAAACAAATTAAATGTAATTTTGGTATCTATGTAATGACCAGCTTGCTGACCAACAATGCCGCGATGATTGCCCTGACGACGATCAAGTCGATCAACAATCGGCTTGATGTGACCAGCAACCGCGTCTCGACCGGCCAGCGGGTCTCGGCCGCCTCGGACAACGCCGCCTACTGGTCGATCGCCACCACGGTGCGCACCGACAACACCTCGCTCTCGGCGATCAAGGACTCGCTCGGCCTCGGCTCCTCGGCGGTCGACACCGCCTATAACGGCCTCAACGCGATCATTGCCGACCTCCGGAACATTCGCGCCAAGCTGCAGAGCGCGCTGACCCCGGGCGTCGACCGCGCCAAGGTCCAGGCCGAGATCTCGGCCATCCAGTCGAAGATGAAGGCGACCGCCGATTCCTCGAATGCGGGCGGCCTGAACTGGCTCTCGGTCGACTTGACCTCGACCGGCAGACCCGACGGGGCGACCCAGAAGGTCGTGGCCGGTTTCTCGCGCGATGCAAATGGCAACATCACCTTCTCGACGGTCAATATCGACGTCGACGCGATCAAGCTCTACGCCGCGACCGCCGGCGCCGCGGTGGCCGAGCCGGCCACCGCGGCGCTCGTCGTCGGCTCGACTGCGCTTGCCGGCACCAGCGCCTTTTCGGGCGGCACCGCCGACTTTGCCACGGCGACGGCAGGTATGACCAAGCAGGTCAGTCTCGTGATCGACCTGGGCGGGGGTGCCAGCGCGACGATCCAGCTCGACAAGGACACTTTGAAGTCGAGCGTCAAGGACTTGGCCGCCGTCACCATTGGCGAACTGCTGGCGGCGATCAACAACCAGATCGCGGCTTCCGGACCCGCCAAGCTCGGCGGCAAGGTCATTGCCGGCCTCGACTCCGCCGGTCGCCTGACTCTCACCACCGTCGCGACCGGTGCGGCCGTCTCGCTCAAGGTCGGCATGGCCGACCCGACCGACGCGGCCAAGTTCACGGCCGCTGATATCGGCTTCGGCGCGTCAAGCGGGGCTGTACTCACGGCAAGTGGGACTGTGCTCACGGCAAGCCGGGATTACGCGCCCGTCAATGTCTTTATTCCAGAACGGATCACGCTAGTCGAATATAGTAACGGTGTTTATTTAAGAAATCATATTATCTCTCTCGATATTAAACAGTACACGCGGGCTGGAACAGCAGTCAGTTCCTATCCGCGTCGCCTGAGCGCTGACGATGCAATAACGATGATCAACAGGCAGCTTGGAAGTCAAGGTGGTGGAATCACGGCTGGTTTGGTGAATGGCAGGATCGTCTTCAACGGCGCGGCGGCTGGCCCCAACATAAGTTTAGGTATCGATCATAACATGTCTTCCGGTGCGAACTCATTTGGGTTCGATTTGGAACAGACGGCCGCCGGTACCGATGTCGCTACCGCCACCGGGACGGCGGCGACCACCACCGCCGCCAAGGGCATCCTCGACACGAATACCGGCACCTATGCGTCGTCCGGCGGCGGCAGCTATTCGGTGGCGAACTTCGATATCTCGACCCTCGTCGGCTCGAGCGGCGACGCGGATGTGTCGGCCATCCTCACCATGGTCGACAAGGCGATCACCAAGGTGACGGATGCGGGCACGAAGCTGGGCGCGAGCAAGACGCAGATCGACGGTCAGAAGAGCTTCGTCGACACGCTGATGAAGGTGAACAACCGGACGATCGGCACACTGGTGGACGCAGATATCGAGGAGGAGTCGATGAAGCTGAAGGCGTTGCAGACGCAGCAGCAGCTGGCGGTGCAGTCGCTCTCGATCGCCAACGCGGCGAGCCAGACCGTCCTCTCACTCTTCCGCTAAGGCATCTGCACCTCATACACCGCTGCGATCGCGGCCGGGGCACGCCGCTCCGGGATGTCGTTCAGGCAAAGGGACGCGAAGGGCTGTTCAGAACAGCCGCTTCAGCTCGTTCTTCAGGATCTTTCCGTTCGGGTTACGCGGCAGGATCTCGTCGTGGAGCAGGATGCGCACCGGCACCTTGAAGGCGGCGAGCCGGGCCGCCACGAAGGCGCGCAAGCCCTCCTCGTCGGCTTCCGCCCCGCGGGCGATCGCCACCACGGCGCCGGGCTCCTCGCCGAGCGTCGGATGCGGGATGCCGACCACGGCCGCATCGACCACCGCCGGATGCTCGTAGAGGACGCTCTCGACCTCGCCGCAATAGATGTTCTCGCCGCCGCGGATCAGCATGTCCTTGGCCCTGTCGACGATGGTGACGAAGCCCTCCTCGTCGATCCGCGCCAGGTCGCCGGTGCGCAGCCAGCCCTCGCGAAAAACCTCGGCATCGGCGTCGGGCCGGTTCCAGTAGCCCGCGACGACGACCGGGCCCTTGACCCACAGCTCGCCGATCTCGCCCGGGGGAAGGGGATTCTCCTCCGGGTCCATCACCCTGGCCTCGCAGACCGGCAGAGGCGGGCCGCAGCTCTCGGGGCGGTGGACGTAATCCTCGCCCTGATGGTGGGTGAAGGTGCCGCTGGTCTCGGTCATGCCCCAGCCGGTCGCTGGTTGCGCCTTGGGGAAGGCGGCGCGCAGGCGGCGCACCAGCTCGGCCGGGGCCGGGGCGCCGCCGTAGCTGATGGTTTCGAGCGAGGAGAGGTCGTGCGTGCCGGCCGCCATCCCGTCGAGGAGCTGGAACGCGATCGTCGGCACGCCGCCGGCGCTGGTGCAGCGCTCGCGCGCGATCAGCGCCATCGCGCGGGCGAGGTCCCAGCGCCGCATCATCACCAGCCGCCCGCCGCGAGAGAGGTTGGGCACCAGGGTGGCGAAGCAGCCGGTGACGTGGAACAGCGGGATCGACAGGAGCGCCACCTTCTGCGGCGCATTCGCGTCCGGCACCGGCACCGGCTCGCCCCGGCGCAGGAAGGCGCGGGCGGCGGAGAAAGGGTGGGCCAGCACCCCGCTGGCGCCGGCGCGCTGGGTGCCGATCGCTCCCTTCGAGCGGCCGGTCGTGCCGGAGGTGTAGAACAGGGTCGCGACGTCCTCCGGCCCGATGGCCAGGGCCGGGATCTCGCCCGCCGGCAGCCCGCCCCAGTCCGGGACAGCGCCGACGATGTCGGTCAGGCTCTCGGCGCCGGCGACGGCCGGAGCGCGGGCGATCAGCACGCGCTTCAGCGCCGGGTAACCGGCGCGCCGCTCGCTGATGCGGGCCCAGCGCTCCTCGTCGACGATGGCGACGCAGGCGCCGGAATCGGTGAAGCCGTGGTCGAGCTCGGGGCCGGTCCACCAGGCGTTGAGTGGCGTCGCGATGGCACCCGCCAGGATCGCCGCGAAGAACGCCACCGGCCATTCGGGCAGGTTGCGCATCGCGATCGCCACCCGGTCCCCGGGCTTCACGCCGCCGCGGATCAGGTCGGCGGCAAGCGCCAGGGCGGCGCGGCTGAACGCCTCGAAGCTCGCCCGCTCGTCCTCGTAGACCAGGAAGGTCTTTTCCCCGTGCGCCCGCCCGGCCACGAAGATGTCGCGCAGGGTGAGCGGCGCGTTGGCCCAGATCCGGGTCGGCACGCCGCGGATCGAGATCTCGGTGACCGCGAACGGGGAGCCGGGCGCGGTCAGCCGCGCGGTCGCCTCGGCGAGGGAGATCGCCGGCCAGGCTTTCGGGGGTTCGGGCATCGTCGCGGCGGACGGCTCGGTCATCGGCGGGCTCGTGATGGGTGGCTCTCGGGAGACGGGCAACAGGGCGACGGTCAGGCGCGAGGCCTCACGTGGAAGGCCTCATGTGCAAAGCCTCATGTGCAAAGCCTCATGTGATGGTCTGCCCGCCGTCGATCACGATGCTCTGGCCGGTCATGAAGGCGCCGGCGGGGCTTACCAGGAACACCGCCGCGCCGGCGATCTCGTCGGGCTGGCCGATGCGGGCGAGCGGCGTGCGGGCCGTGTAGGCGGCGCGGGATTTCGGATCTTCCCAGAGGGCACGGGCGAAGTCGGTCTGGATCAGGCCCGGGGCGATGCAGTTGACCCGCACGTTGTGCGGCCCGAGCTCGACCGCGAGGTTGCGGGCGAGCTGGAAATCCGCTGCCTTCGAGACGTTGTAGGCGCCGATCACGCCCGAGCCCTTCAGGCCCCCCACCGACGAGACCAGGATGATCGCGCCGTCCCTGCGCTCGATCATGCCGGGGGCGCAGAACCCGATCAGCCAGTGGCTGGCGATCACGTTGTTGTCGAGGATCTTGCGGAACTGGTCGTCCGAGATGCCGCTCATCGGCCCGTAATACGGGTTCGACGCGGCGTTGCAGACGACGGCGTCGATACGGCCGAAGCGGTCCTCGGTGCCCCTCGCCAGGCGCTCCAGGTCGGATTTCGACGAGATGCTGGCCGGGATCACCACCGCCCGTTCCTCGCCGTGGCGGGCGTTGATCGCCGCGGCGACCGGCGCGCAGGCCTCGGCCTTGCGCGAGGAGATGACGACCTTCGCGCCGTGCTCGGCCAGGCGCTCGGCGATGGCCCGGCCGATGCCGCGCGACGAGCCGGTGACGATGGCGACGCGGCCGGTGAGGTCGAAGAGCGGCGTCAGCATGAGCGTCCTCCCGGAAGGGCCCTTGGCAAAACAGGCCTTGCTTTTGCGCCGACCTTAGCCCCGTATGGCGATTAAGCAAGCCGTGTTTTCGAAAACGCGGCCGTGGGGAGAGGCGAGCGGGGGAATACCCCCTGTCCGAATCCGGGTTTCCGAGGCCCTTGCGGCTCCATACCCGATCCCCGATAATGCGGCAGAACCCCGCCCCGCCCGAAGAGCGGCGGACGGGATCGTGGGAGGACACTCAAGATGCGGGAAGCCGTCATCGTCGCCACCGCGCGCACCCCCATCGGCAAGGCCTACCGGGGCGCGTTCAACGACACGCAGGCCCAAGCGCTCGGCGCCCATGCCATCGCGCACGCGGTCCAGCGCGCCGGCATCGACCCGGCCGAGATCGGCGACGTGGTGATGGGCGCGGCGCTCCAGCAGGGCTCGACCGGCGGCAACGTCGCGCGCCAGGCGGCGCTGCGCGCCGGGCTGCCCGAGACCGTGGCCGGGATGAGCCTCGACCGGCAATGCGCCTCGGGCCTGATGGCGATCGCCACCGCCGCCAAGGAGATCATCACCGACGGGCTCGACGTCGCAATCGGCGGCGGGCTCGAATCGATCTCGCTGGTCCAGAACGACAAGATCAACCGCTTCCGCGGCCAGGATCCGTGGCTCGTCGAGCACGTGCCGGCGATCTACATGACGATGATCGAGACCGCCGAGACCGTGGCGGAGCGCTATCACGTCGGCCGCGAGGCGCAGGATGCCTATGCGCTGCAATCGCAGCAGCGCACCGCCCGGGCTCAAAGCCAGAACCTGTTCGCCGACGAGATCGTGCCGATGACCGCCCGCATGGCCGTCGTCGACAAGGCGACCGGCGCGGTCTCGCACAAGGAGGTCACTCTCTCCCAGGACGAGGGCAACCGGCCGCAGACCAGGCTGGAGGACCTCCAGGGCCTGAAACCCGTGTTCAAGGACGGCCAGCGCGTCAAGGACGGGCAGTTCATCACCGCCGGCAATGCCAGCCAGCTCTCGGACGGGGCCGCGGCGGTCGTGCTGATGGAGGCAAGCGAGGCCGAGCGCCGGGGTTTGAAGCCGCTCGGCGCCTACCGCGGCATGGCGGTCGCCGGCTGCAACCCGGACGAGATGGGCATCGGCCCGGTCTTCGCGGTGCCGAAGCTCCTGAAGCAGCACGGGTTGAAGGTCGAGGACATCGACCTGTGGGAGCTGAACGAGGCCTTCGCCAGCCAGGTGCTCTATTGCCGCGACCGGCTCGGCATCCCGGACGAGCGCCTGAACGTCAATGGCGGCGCGATCTCGATCGGCCATCCCTACGGCATGTCGGGAGCGCGGATGACCGGCCACATCCTGCTGGAAGGCCGCCGCCGCGGCGCCAGGTACGGCGTCGTGACGATGTGCGTCGGCGGCGGCATGGGCGCCGCGGGCCTGTTCGAGATCTACTGATCCTGCCACATTCCGGCTCGTGACGGCGCCCGGCAAGAGGCGCCCGGAGGAAGCCGGCAGAGGGACGAAGCCGATATGGCGCAAGAGTCTAACGCCCAAGGTACGCCGACCAACGACAACGTGGTCTCGACCGCCCGCGAGGGCGCGGTCGCGGTGCTGACGCTGCAATCCGGCCCGGTGAACGCGCTCGGTACGGCTTTGCGCCAGGGCATCCTGGCGGGGGTCGAGGCCGCGGAGGCCGATCCGGCCGTCAAGGCGATCGTGCTGATCGGCGGCGGCCGGATGTTCTCGGCCGGGGCCGACATCACCGAGTTCGGCAAGCCGCAGAGCGGCATCAGCCTGCCCGACCTCCTCAACCGGATCGAGGCGTCGTCGAAGCCCGTGGTCGCGGCGATCCACGGCAACGCGCTCGGCGGCGGGCTCGAGACTGCGCTCGCCTGCCACTACCGGGTGGCCGTGCCCAGCGCGAAGGTCGGCCTGCCTGAGGTCAAGCTCGGCATCCTGCCGGGTGCCGGCGGCACCCAGCGCCTGCCCCGGGTGGTCGGTCCGCGCAAGGCGCTCGAGGTGATCGTCGGCGGCTCGCCGATCGGCGCCAAGGCGGCAGCCGGGATGGGGCTGATCGACGAGCTGGCGCCGGAGGACGGGCTGCGCGCCCAGGCGGTCGCCTTCGCGGAGCGGGTGGTGGCCGAGGGCCGGCCCCTCACCAAGATCCGCGACCGCGACGACAAGATCGCCGAGGGCCGCGACGATCCGGGCCTGTTCGCGGCGTTCCGTGAGGAGAATGCCCGCAAGACCCGCGGCTTCGAGGCACCCGAAGCCTGCATCGCCTGCGTCGAGGCCGCCTGCCGGCTGCCCTTCGACGAGGGGCTGGCCTTCGAGCGCGCGCAGTTCCAGAAACTCGTCTCCGGCACGCAGTCGGCGGCGCAGCGCTACGTGTTCTTCGCCGAGCGCCAGGCGGCCAAGATCCCGGACGTGCCGGACGACACGCCCGCCCGCCCCGTCGCCCGCGTCGGCGTCATCGGCGCCGGCACGATGGGCGGCGGCATCTCGATGAACTTCCTGAACGCCGGCATCCCGGTGACGATCGTCGAGACGAAGCGCGAGGCACTGGACCGCGGCCTCAAGACCATCCGCACCAACTACGAGAACACCGCCAAGAAGGGACGCCTCAAGGAGGAGGACGTCGAGACCCGGATGGGCCTCCTTTCGGATACCCTGGACCTCGAAAAACTCGCCGAGTGCGACCTCATCATCGAGGCCGTGTACGAGGACATGGGCATCAAGAAGGAGATCTTCTCCAAGCTCGACAAGATCGCGAAGCCCGGCGCGATCCTGGCCTCCAACACCTCCTACCTCGACATCGACGCGATCGCCGCGATGACGAACCGGCCGGCCGACGTGATCGGGATGCACTTCTTCTCGCCGGCCAACGTCATGCGCCTCCTGGAGGTGGTGCGCGGCGAGAGGACCGCGAAGGACGTCATCGCCACCGCGATGCAGATCGGCCGCAAGGTCGGCAAGATCCCGGTGCTGGTCGGCGTCTGCCACGGCTTCGTCGGCAACCGGATGCTGGCCCAGCGCCAGCGCGAGGCCAACCGGCTGATCCTGGAGGGCGTCACCCCCTGGGACGTCGACCGGGTGGTCTACGAGTTCGGCCTGCCGATGGGCCCGTTCACGATGAGCGACCTCGCCGGCCTCGACATCGGCTGGAGCCGGGAGACCAACAAGTCGGAGAGCGTGCGCGACCTCCTCTGCGAGCAGGACCGCCGCGGCCAGAAGACCGGTGCCGGCTTCTACGACTACGACGCCAAGCGCAAGGCGACGCCCTCAGCCGTGACCGAGGAGATCATCGCCACGGTCGCCGGGCGCCAGGGCGTCAAGCGCCGGGACGCCACCGACCAGGAGATCCTGGAGCGCACCCTCTACCCGATGGTCAACGAGGGCGCGAAGATCCTCGAAGAGGGCAAGGCGATCCGGGCCTCCGACATCGATATCGTGTGGATCAACGGCTACGGCTGGCCGGTCTATCGCGGCGGCCCGATGTTCTGGGCCGACACGATCGGGCTGCCCAAGGTGCTCGAGCGCCTGCGCGTCTACCAGGCCGAGTACGGCGACGCGTTCAAGCCGTCGGCCTTGCTGGAGCGGCTGGCGGCCGAGGGCAAGGGCTTCAAGGACCTGTAGCGCAGAACACCCCTCCCCCGCAGAGGGGGGAGGGGTTGGGCGTCGAGACAGTCTTAGAACAAACAACCTCGTCAGGAGGCACCCCATGGACCTTCGCTTCACCCCCGAGGAGCGCGCCTTCCGCCAGGAAGTCCGCACCTTCTTCCAGGAGAACCTGCCGCAGGAGATCCGCCAGAAGCTCGTCGACGGGCGCCATCCGTCGAAGGACGACATCGTCACCTGGCAGAAGATCCTCAACAAGAAGGGCTGGGCGGTGCCGAACTGGCCCGTCGAGTGGGGCGGCACCGGCTGGGATCCGGTGCGCCAGTACATCTTCCTGGACGAGCTCCAGAGCTTCCCGGCGCCGTCGCCGCTGCAATTCGGCGTCTACATGGTCGGGCCGGTGATCGCCCAGTTCGGCAACGAGGCACAGAAGAAGCACTTCCTGCCCCGCATCGCCAACCTCGACGATTGGTGGTGCCAGGGCTTCTCCGAGCCGGGCTCGGGGTCCGACCTCGCCTCGCTCAAGACCAAGGCTCTGCGCGAGGGCGACCACTACATCGTCAACGGCCAGAAGACCTGGACCACGCTCGGCCAGCACGCCGACTGGATCTTCTGCCTCGTCCGCACCGACGCGACCGTGAAGAAGCAGGAGGGCATCAGCTTCCTGCTCATCGACATGAAGACGCCGGGCATCACCGTGCGGCCGATCCAGACCATCGACGGCGGGCACGAGGTCAACGAGGTCTTCTTCGACGACGTCAAGGTGCCGGTCGAGAACCTGGTCGGCCAGGAGAACAAGGGCTGGGACTACGCCAAGTTCCTGCTCGGCAACGAGCGCACCAACATCGCCCGCGTCGGCGTCTCCAAGCAGCGCATCCGGCGCCTGAAGGAGCTGGCGGCCCTGGAGCGGGTCGGCGACACGCCGATCCTGGAGAACCCGCGCTTCCGCGAGAAGCTGGCGGCGCTCGAGATCGAGCTGAAGGCGCTGGAGATGACGCAGCTGCGCGTCGTCGCCGCCGAGCGCACCCGCGAGAAGGGCAAGCCGGATCCGGCCTCCTCGATCCTCAAGATCAAGGGCTCGGAGATCCAGCAGGCGACGACCGAGCTGCTGCTCGAGGTCGTCGGCCCCTACGCGCTGCCCTTCGTGCCGGAGGACGAGGGCGACGAGCATCTGAGCAACGAGCCGCCGGTCGGTCCCGACTGGGCGGGCCCCGCCGCGCCGACCTACTTCAACTGGCGCAAGATCTCGATCTACGGCGGCTCGAACGAGATCCAGAAGAACATCATCGCGAAGGCGATCCTGGGGCTCTGACATTCGGTCGTGGGATGGGAACCGATGATCCGGGACACCTCCGCTCGTCCTCTCCACCCCACGATCTCATCCTGAGGTGTCAGCCAATCGACGATCGACTGACCTCGAAGGAGGCTCCAGGGATCTCGGAGGCTTCCGGAGGCCTCCTTCGAGGCTCGCTGACGCTCGCACCTCAGGATGAGGGTGCGGGTGGGACTGAGTGAGCTGGCTGACTTCTGAAGACCGGCGAGAACGGAAACGACCCGATGGATTTCGATCTGAGCGAGGAGCAGCGTCTCCTCAAGGACAGCGTCGAGCGGCTCCTCGCCGACCGCTACGATTTCGAATCCCGCAAGCGCCACGGCCGTGAGCCCGAGGGCTTCTCGAAGGCGATGTGGGCGGCTTACGCCGAGCAGGGGCTGCTCGCGGTGCCGTTCTCCGAGGAGGATGGCGGCATCGGCGGCGGACCGGTCGAGACGATGATCGTCATGGAGGCCTTCGGCGGCGCGCTGGCGCTTGAACCCTATCTCGCCACAATCGTGCTCGCCGGCGGCGTGCTGCGCCACGCCGCGAGCCCTGAGCAGCGCGCCGCATGGCTGCCCGGCCTCATCGCCGGCGAGACCCGCTACGCTCTCGCGCATACCGAGCGCCAGGCCCGCTACGACCTCCACGACGTCGGCGTCACCGCGCGCCGCGACGGCGACGGCTGGGTGCTCGAGGGCGAGAAGTCGCTCGTCCTGCACGGCGACAGCGCCGACCGGCTGATCGTCTCGGCCCGGACCTCCGGCTCCCGGCGCGACCGCGACGGGATCGGCCTGTTCCTGGTCGAGGCCAATGCCGAAGGCGTGTCGCGCCGCGGCTACCCGACCCAGGACGGGATGCGGGCGGCCGAGGTCTCGCTGTCCTCGGTCCGGGTCGCGGCCGACGCGGTGATCGGCGACCCCGCCGGGGCGCTTCCGGTGATCGAGCGGGTCGCCGACGAGGCGATCGCCGCGCTCTGCGCCGAGGCGGTCGGGGCGATGGACCGGATGCACAAGCTGACGGTCGAGTACCTGAAGACCCGCAAGCAGTTCGGCGTGACGATCGGCTCGTTCCAGGTGCTTCAGCACCGGGCCGCCGACATGTTCATCGCGCTCGAACAGGCCCGCTCGATGGCCTTCCTCGCCACCATGATGGCGGGCGAGGACGACGCGGAGGAGCGCGCCCGCGCCATCGCCGGCGCCAAGGTGCAGATCGGCCGCTCCGGCCGCATCGTCGGCCAGGGCGCGGTGCAGCTCCATGGCGGCGTCGGCGTGACCATGGAGTACAGCGTCGGCCACTACTTCAAGCGGGTCACGATGATCGACCAGCTGTTCGGCGATGCCGAACACCATCTCGGCCGGGTCGCCCGGATGGGCGGGCTGATCGCCGCCTGAGGCACGAGGTGAATCGCGCTCATCTCAGCGCGAGAAAACCTCGTTTGAGTTCCGTCCCGGGGGTCGGTTGGGTGATCGTGCCTCAAGAGCACCCAACAATCCCCGGGAGGGACCCCGATGACCGGCACCGAGCCGCGCGCGCTCGCGGACGCGATCCGCTTCCTGTCCATCGACGCGATCGAGCGGGTGGGCGAGGGGCATCCGGGCACGCCGCTCGGCGCCGCCGATACGGTGACGGCTCTCTTCACCCGCCACCTCAAGTTCCTGGCCCGCGAGCCCCTGTGGTTCGACCGCGACCGCTTCGTCGCGTCGAACGGCCACGGCTCGATGCTGCTCTACGCGCTGCTGCATCTCTCGGGCTACGAGGCGATCGGGCTCGAGGACATCAAGCGCTTCCGTGAACTCGGCTCGCCCTGCGAGGGCCACCCCGAATACGCCCCCGCCCACGGCATCGAGACCACCACCGGGCCCCTCGGCCAGGGCATCGCCAACGCCGCCGGCATGGCGCTGGCGGAGGCCTACCTGAACCGCTGGCTCGGGGCGGACCTCGTCGACCACCGCACCTATGCCCTCGTCGGCGACGGCTGCCTCCAGGAGGGGGTCGGCCAGGAGGTGATCTCGCTCGCCGGCCACCTGCGTTTGGGCAAGCTCACCTTCCTCTGGGACGACAACCAGATGACCGATGACGGCGCGATCGACCTCGCGCTGAGCGACGACATGGCGGCGCGGTTCCGCCTGAGCCACTGGCACGTGCAGGAGGTCGACGGGCACGATATCGAGGCGGTCTCGGCGGCCCTGCTGCTCGCCAAGGCCGATCCTCGTCCCTCGATGATCCGTTGCAGCACCGTGATCGGCCGCGGCCTGCCGGGCGTCGAGGGCACGCGGGCGGCCCATTCGGCCCGCATCCCGGCCTCCTTGAGCGCCGCCGCCCGCGAGGCGCTGAACTGGCCGCATCCGGCCTTCGAGATCCCGCAGGAGATCCGCGCCGCCTGGCGCGCGGCGGGCGAGCGCAGCGCCCCGGTCTTCGCGTCCTGGGCGCGCCGCGTCGCCGCCCTGCCGCCGGAGCGCCGCCGCCTCCTCGACCGCCTGCGCGCAGGCCGGCTGCCGGAGGGCTGGGACGCTCCGTTGCGGGCGTTCCGCGACGAGGCGGCCCGCTCGGGCAAGGCGCAGTCGGGCATCGCCCTGTCGGGCGAGCTGGTCGACCGGCTGGCGGAGGCGATTCCCGAACTCCTCTCCGGCGCGCCGGACCTGGAGGGCGCGACCCAGCACAAGCGCAGCCTGAAATCCTTCACGGCCGAGGAGCAGGGCGGGCGCTACGTCCATTACGGCATCCGCGAGCACGCCATGGGGGCGATGATGAACGGGATGGCCGCCCATGGCGGCGTGGTGCCTGTCGGCGTCACCTACCTGGTCTTCTCGGACTACCTGCGCCCGACCCTGCGGCTCGCCGCCATGATGGGGCTGCCGGTGCCGTTCGTGTTCAGCCACGATTCGATCGGCATCGGCCGCAACGGGCCGACCCACCAGCCGGTCGAGTACCTGGCCTCCCTGCGCGCCATCCCCAACATGCTGGTCCTGCGCCCGGCCGACGCCGTCGAGGCGGCGGAGTGCTGGGAGATCGCGCTCCAGAACCGCACCGGCCCGTCCTCGCTGATCTTCGCCCGCCAGGCCCTGCCGGCCGTGCGGCGCGAGGGCTCGGGCGAGAACCTCTCCGCCCGCGGCGCCTACGTGCTGGAGGAGGCCTCGGGGATCCGCCGCGTCACGCTGCTCGCCACCGGCTCCGAGGTCGCGCTCGCCGTCGAGGCCCGCCGCCGCCTGGAGAAGGACGGCATCCCGACCGCCGTCGTCTCGATGCCGTCCTGGGAGCTGTTCGAGCGCCAGGACGCCGCCTATCGCCGCGCCACCCTGGGGCCCGGCACGGTCCGGGTCGGGATCGAGGCGGCGGTACGCCTCGGCTGGGACCGCTATCTCGGCGAGGAAGGCGGCTTCGTCGGCATGAGCGGCTTCGGCGCCTCGGGGGCGGAGGCGGACCTCGCCCGGCATTTCGGCGTTACGCCGGAGCGGGTGGTGGAGGAGGTGCGGGCGCGGCTGTAGGGGCTGGAGCCTTTTTGGGGGAGCCACGCGCGTCATCGATGTCCGCGTGATCGTTTCGAACAAAGATGTGGCGCTTCTCCCCTCCCCCAACGGGAGAGGGGACCCCGCGCTCTATTTGTCATAGAGAAATCAAGATGTTCGCACGTCAGCCCTCGACCTGGTCGAGATAGGCGCCGTAGCCCTCGGCCTCCATCCGGTCGCGGGGGACGAAGCGCAGCGAGGCCGAGTTGATGCAGTAGCGCAGGCCGCCCCGGTCCCGTGGCCCGTCCGGGAAGACGTGGCCGAGATGGCTGTCGCCGTGCTTCGAGCGGACCTCGGTGCGGACCATGCCGTGCGTGGTGTCGCGCAGCTCCGCGACATGGGCCGGCTCGATCGGCTTGGTGAAGCTCGGCCAGCCGCAGCCCGATTCGTACTTGTCGGAGGAGGCGAAGAGCGGCTCGCCCGACACGACGTCGACGTAGATGCCCGGCGCCTTGTTGTCGAGGTATTCGCCGGTGCCGGGCCGCTCGGTGCCGTTCTGCTGCGTCACGCGGTATTGCTCGGGGGTGAGCCGGGCGATGGCGGCTTCGTCCTTCTGATAGGTCGGCATTCAGGCGGTCTCCGGTCGTCCGTGGTGGCCAGAGCCCCATATGGGCGCGCCGGCGGCGCTGGCGAAGGGTGGCGCCGAGGATCGTGACCCGGCCGTATCGGGCGACGACACCGTGCGACGACACCTGTGCCACGGCACCGGGAGATGACATGTGAACTGGGGGCTTCGCCGCGCCCGCCCTTCCGTCGGTCATGTCGTTGACGGTAAGGTCTCGACGGAGGTCGCAAGGGCCTTACCTGCACGGGCCTCACCCGGAAGAACCTCATGTCTGCCGGCCCGATGACCCCGCGATCGAATTGCTGCCTGCGGCATGCCTGAGCGCGCCGCCTCCGCCTGTCCTCCCTTCCTCGCCGGCGGCGGACGGATGGGCGCGATGATGCGCGCCCACGACTGGTCGGGCACGCCCCTCGGACGGCCGGAGACCTGGCCGGCCTGCCTGGGCGCGACCCTGAGCCTGATGCTCGGCTCGCGCTTCCCGATGTTCGTGGCGTTCGGGCCCGAGCTCGGCTTCCTCTACAACGACGCCTATGCGGAGATCCTCGGCGACAAGCATCCCGCGGCCTTGGGGAGGCGCTTTCGCGACGTGTGGTCGGAGATCTGGCCGGACATCGCGCCGCTCATCGACCGGGCGCTCGCCGGCGAGCCGACCTTCTCGGAGGACATGCCGCTCGTGATGAACCGGCACGGCTACGACGAGCGGACCTGGTTCACCTTCTCCTACTCCCCGTTGCGGGACGAGGAGGCCCGGGTCGTCGGCATGTTCTGCGCCTGCACCGAGACGACCGGGCGCGTCGTCGCCGAGACGGGCCTGCGCGAGGCGGAGGCACGCCTGCGGGCGCTCACCGACCACCTGCCGGGCGGCTACGTGTTCCAGATCGCCACGCCCCGCGACGGGACCGGCCGGCGCTTCCTGACCGTGTCGCAGGGCTTCGAACGGATGACCGGGGTGCCGGCGGAGGCCGTGCTGGCCGACCCCGCCGCGGCCTATGACCTGATCCTGCCCGAGCACCGGGCGCGGATCGCCGAGGCCGAGGCGGACGCGATCCGGGATCTCACGCCCTTCGACGCCGAGGCGCCGATGCGTCGCTCCGACGGCCGCCTCATCCATACCCGCATCATCTCGGCGCCGCGCCTCGTCGACGACCAGGTGGTCTGGGACGGGCTCCATCTCGACGACACGGCGCGCCATCGGGCCGAGGACCGCTTGCGCGAGAGCGAGGCCCGGCTGCGCCTCGCGACCGAGGCCGCCGAGATCGGGCTGTGGGACGTCGACGTCGTCGCCGACACCCTGTACTGGCCGGCCCGCGTGAAGGCGATGTTCGGCCTCTCGCCCGAGGTGCCGGTCTCGATGGCCGACTACGAGGCGGGGATCCACCCGGACGACCGGGCGGCCACGATCGCGGCCTTCGCCGCCGCGGCGGATCCCGCCCGGCGCGCCGTCTACGACGTGGAGTACCGCACGGTCGGCAAGGAGGACGGGCAGGTCCGCTGGGTCGCCGCCAAGGGCCGCGGCCTGTTCGCGGACGGGGCCTGCCTCCGCGTGCTCGGCACCGCCATGGACATCACGGCCCGCAAGCAGGCCGAGGCGGCCTTGCGCGACAGCGAGGAGCAGTTCCGCGTCCTCTCGCAGGTGCTGCCCAACTTCGTCTGGGCCACCGACCGCCAAGGGCGCGCCACCTGGTTCAACGAGCGGGTCTACGCCTATACGGGCCTCTTGCCGGGCCGCCTCGACGCCGCGGGCTGGCTGGCGATCATCCACCCCGACGACCGGGCCCGCGTGGCGGCGGACTGGCGGGCCGCGGTCGAGGGCAGCGGCGACTATCAATGCGAGTACCGCCTGCGGCGATCCGACGGGACCTATCGCTGGTTCCTGGCCCGGGCGCAGCCGGTCCTGTCGGGCGACGGGACGGTCACCCGCTGGGTCGGCACCAGCACCGACATCGACGACCAGAAGCGGATGATGGCCGAGCTGGTGCAGTTCAACGAGACCCTGGAGCAGCGGGTCGCGGATCGCACCGCCGAGCACGACCGGGTCTGGCGCAACTCCCGCGACCTCCTGGTGGTGATCGGGGCCGACGGCGTCTTCCGGTCGGTCAACCCGGCCTGGGAGGCGATCCTCGGCCACCATCCCTCGGAGGTCGTCGGCCGCAGCGTCCTCGACTTCCTCTGGCCGGAGGATGCCGAGGCCACGACGGCGGCGCTCGACGCCGCCGCCGCCGCCCGGCATCTCACCAATTTCGAGAACCGCTACACCCACCGGGACGGCACCCCGCGCTGGCTGTCCTGGCACACCTCGGTCGAAGGCGGCCTCGTCTTCGCCAGCGGCCGCGACGTCACCGCCGAGAAGGCCCAGGCCGCCGCCCTGGCCCAGGCCGAGGAGGCTTTGCGCCAGTCGCAGAAGCTGGAGGCGGTGGGTCAGCTGACCGGCGGCGTCGCCCACGACTTCAACAACCTGCTCACCATCATCCGCTCCTCGGTCGATTTCCTGCGCCGGCCGGACCTGCCCGAGGCGCGGCGGAGCCGCTACCTCACGGCGGTCTCCGAGACGGTGGACCGGGCCGCCAAGCTGACCTCGCAGCTCCTCGCCTTCGCCCGCCGCCAGGCCCTGAAGCCCGAGACCCTCGATGTCGGCGCCCGCCTGCGCCTCGTCGCCGACCTGATCGACACCGTGACGGGCGCCCGGATCACCGTCGCCACGAAGGTGCCGGACCATCCCTGCTTCGTGCGGGTGGATGCGAGCCAGTTCGAGACGGCGCTCGTCAACATGGCGGTCAACGCCCGCGACGCCATGGAGGGCGCCGGCACCCTGACGCTCACGCTGGCCTGCGGCGTCGACCTGCCGGCGATCCGGGGCCATGCCGCGGCGGAGGGGCCCTTCGCGGCGGTCTCGCTGCACGATACCGGCTCGGGCATCCCGCCGGAGTTCCTCCCGCGGGTGTTCGAGCCGTTCTTCACCACCAAGGAAGTGGGGCGGGGCACCGGCCTGGGGCTCAGCCAGGTCTTCGGCTTCGCCAAGCAGTCCGGCGGCGACGTGTCGGTCGAGAGCGTGCCGGGCCGGGGCACCACCTTCACGCTCTACCTGCCCGAGGTCGAGGCCGAGTTCGCCGCCGCGGAGGAGGCGGGGGAGATGCCCCCGGTCGATCCCGGCGGCGTCGGCCAGCGGGTGCTGGTGGTCGAGGACAACCTCGATGTCGGGCGCTTCGCGACCCAGATCCTGGAGGATCTCGGCTATGCCCCGACCTGGGCGGTGAACGCCGAGGATGCCCTCGAGAAGCTCGGGCCCGACGGCGCCGGCTTCGACGTGGTGTTCTCGGACGTGGTCATGCCGGGCATGGGCGGCATCGAGCTCGCCCGCCTCCTCGCCCGCCGCCTGCCGCATGTGCCGGTCGTGCTCGCCTCCGGCTACAGCCACGTCCTGGCGCAGGAAGGCTCCCACGGCTTCGAATTGCTGCAAAAGCCCTACTCGGCCGAGCAGGTCTCGCGCATCCTGCGCAAGGTCACGCGGCGCGGGCTGCGGCGGCAGACGGCGCCGGCCTGACCTCGGTCGCGTGCCCAGAATCGTCGCCCAAGTAAAAAATTTCCTCTCGTTTTCAAGCCGGCTGGAGATCGTTCGAAACGACGCCTCTTCAATTGAGGCATGACCTCATCGCCGGTCACCGAACAGAGAGAAGAACGTTTCCGGTCGTGGTCGATGCCGGTCGCGGGCGGGGCTTGACCCTGTGCCGGTCGAACCGGAAACCCGCTGCGGAGACCCGCGCGAGCGGCTGGCGACGCACGGTCCGGCCTGATCCGCGGCCGGACCGCGGATTCCGGCCCGAGATCTGCTTCTCGTTCCGCCGGACGGCAGGCGCTCGCGACGCCGGGCTCGCAGGGGGACCGCATATGATCACCAGGAAGACCTTGCTCGCCGGGTTCGTCGCCGCGCCTCTTGCCGCGGCCTTGGGGATCGGACCCGTCCCCGCTCAGGCGGCCGGGAAGAGCGTCACCTTCGCCTACCAGGACATGACGACGCCGATCCGCGTGCTCATGGAGAGCGGCGAGCTGGAGAAGCGGACCGGCTACACGGTGAAATGGGTGAAGTTCGGCGGGGGCGGGGACGTGATCCGCGCCATGGCGTCGGGCAACGTCGATATCGGCGAGGCCGGCTCCTCGCCGATCGCCACGGCCGCCTCGCAGGGGCTGCCGATCAAGCTGTTCTGGATCCTCGACGATATCGGCGATGCCGAGCAGCTCGTCGCCCGCAAGGGCACCGGGATCGTCTCGGTCAAGGACCTGAAGGGCAAGACGGTCGGCGTGCCGTTCGTCTCCACCGCCCATTACCAGCTGATGTTCGCCCTGCAGGAAGCGGGCTTGAGCGCGAAGGACGTCCGGGTCCTCAACATGCGGCCGCCGGAGATCGCGGCGGCCTGGGAGCGGGGCGACATCGACGCCGCCTTCATCTGGGCACCGGTGCTGACGGCGGCGAAGAAATCCGGCACGGTGATCGCCTCGGCCGGCGACTTCGCCCGCAAGGGCAAGGCGACCTTCGACGGCATCGTGGCGACCAACGCCGCGCTCGAAGCCCATCGCGACTTCCTGATCACCTTCGTGCGGCTGCTCGCCGCCGCCGACGCCGACTACGCCAAGGGCGGCGCCGCCTGGACCGAAGCCTCTCCGCAGGTCGCGGCGATCGCGAAATGGACCGGCGCCGCCCCCGCCGAGGTGCCCGCGGCGCTCAGTGCCTACCGGTTTCCGACGCTGGCCGAGCAGGCCTCCCCCCGCTGGCTCGGCGGTGGGGCGGCCGACGCGCTCAAATCGACGGCGGAATTCCTGAAGGCGCAGGGGCGCGTGCCCGATCTCGCGCCGGATTACGGCGCCTTCGTCACCACTGACCTGGTCGACGCCGCCATCAAGCCCTGACAGGTGTGCCGATGCTGGAGATCCGCAAGCTCAGCGTCCGCTACGGCGAGGGCGCGGGCGCGACGCTCGCCCTGTCCCGGGTCGACCTGGCGATCGAGCCGGGGGAGTTCGTGGTCGCGCTCGGCGCCTCGGGCTGCGGGAAGACGACGCTGCTCAACGTCATCGCCGGCTTCCTCCCGGCAACAGAGGGGCAGATCCTCCTCGACGGGCGCCCGGTCACCGGGCCGGGGGCCGATCGCGGCGTGGTGTTCCAGCGCCACGCCCTGATGCCCTGGCTCGACGTGCGCGACAACGTCGCCTTCGGCCTCACGATGCAGGGGGTTCCGCGGGCGCAGCGTGCGGCGCGGGCCCGCGCCATGCTCGACCTCGTCGGCCTGGGCGATGTGGCGGACAGGAAGATCTACGAGCTTTCCGGCGGCATGCAGCAGCGCGTCGGCATCGCCCGGGCGCTCACCGCCGATCCCCGCATGCTGCTGATGGACGAGCCGCTGGGTGCGCTCGACGCCTTCACCCGCGAGCAGGTCCAGGAGCTGATCCTGACCCTGTGGGCGCGGACGCAGAAGATGGCCTTCTTCATCACCCACGAGGTCGAGGAGGCGATTTTTCTGGCGACCAAGCTCGTCATCATGACGCCCCGGCCGGGGCGCATCGCCGAGATCATCCCGCTCGATTTCTGCCGGCGCTTCCTCGCCGGGGAGACGTCCCGGGCGGTGAAGTCCAGCCCCGACTTCATCGCCATGCGCGAGCGGGTGCTGCGCGTCATCCACGGCCATGGCGGGGCAAGCCCCGCCGCGCACGGCCATGGCGGGGCAAGCCCCGCCGCGCACGGCCATGGCGGGGCGATGCCGGACCCCGAGCGAGGAGCCGCCGCATGAGCGAGGCCGCCACCGATTCCCCCGAGGCCGCGATCCGCGTCCCGCCCTCCGCGCACGGACGCCGCGCGGCTTTGCGGTGGGGCGCGCCGCCCGCCTGGCTGATCAGCCTCGCGACCATCGTGCTCGCCCTCCTCGCCTGGATGGCGGCGACGCAACTCGGCCTCGTCAAGCCGCTCTTCCTGCCCCGCCCAGGCAGCGTGCTCGGGGCCTTCTCGGATGCGCTGGACGGGCGCATCGACGGCGCGCCGCTCCTCGATCACGTCCTGACCAGCCTGATGCGGGTGGCGAGCGCCTTCCTGCTCGCAGGCCTCGTCGGGATCCCGGTCGGCCTCGCCACCGGACTCAACCCCGCCTTGCAGGCGGCGCTCGACCCGTTCATCGAGTTCTACAGGCCGCTGCCGCCGCTCGCCTACCTGCCGCTCGTCATCATCTGGTTCGGCATCGGCGAAACCTCGAAGATCCTTCTGATCTTCCTCGCCTGCTTCGCCCCGGTCGCGCTCGCCGCCCGCGCCGGCGTCGCTGCGGCGAGCATCGATCAAATCAACGCGGCCCGGGCGCTCGGCGCCAGCCGCGCCCAGGTGGTGCGCCACGTCGTCCTGCCGGCGGCCCTGCCCGACATCCTGGTGGGCCTGCGGATCGGCATGGGCGTCGGCTGGACCACCCTCGTCGCCGCCGAGATGGTGGCGGCCTCCACCGGCATCGGCCAGATGGTGCTCAACGCCTCGAACTTCCTGCGCACCGACATCGTGGTGATGGGCATCCTGGTCATCGGCACCCTGGCGGCGGGGTTCGAGATCGGCATGCGCCGGCTGGAACGGCGCCTCACTCCGTGGAAGGGTAGGGCGTAACCCCCCGCCCGGACCCTCTTCGATTCGCGAGACGCCCGATGAACGACATGCTCCGCACCAACGACCTGCGCCACGTCATCGAGGCGGACCGGGCCCATGTCTGGCACCACCTGTCGCAGCACAAGGCCTACGAGACCACCGATCCGCGGGTGATGGTGGAAGGCAAGGGGATGCGGATCTGGGACGCGACCGGCCGCGAATACCTCGATGCTGTCTCGGGCGGCGTCTGGACGGTCAATGTCGGCTATGGCCGCACCAGCATCGCCGACGCGGTGCGCGACCAGCTCGTCAAGCTCAACTACTTCGCGGGCGCGTCCGGCTCGGTGCCGGCGGCCCTGTTCTCCGAGCGGCTGATCGCCAAGATGCCCGGGATGACCCGGGTCTATTATTCGAACTCCGGGTCGGAGGCGAACGAGAAGGTGTTCAAGATGGTGCGCCAGATCGCGCACCGGCACCATGGCGGGCGCAAATCCAAGATCCTCTATCGCGAGCGCGACTATCACGGCACCACGATCGGGGCCCTTGCGGCGGGCGGCCAGGACCAGCGCCGCGACCAGTACGGGCCGTTCCCGGACGGCTTCGTGGCGGTGCCGCACTGCCTCGAATACCGCAGCCAGTGGGGCGCTGTGGAGAATTACGGCGAGAGGGCCGCCGATGCGATCGAAGCGGTGATCCTGCGCGAGGGGCCCGACAGCATCGGGGCGATCTGCCTCGAACCGATCACCGCCGGCGGCGGCGTGATCACGCCCCCGACGGGCTACTGGGAGAAGGTGCAGGACATCTGCCGCCGGCACGAGATCCTGATCCATATCGACGAGGTGGTCTGCGGCATGGGCCGCACCGGGGCGTGGTTCGGCTACCAGCATTACGGCGTGAAGCCGGATTTCGTCACCATGGCCAAGGGCGTGGCTTCGGGCTACGCGGCGATCGCCTGCACCACGACGACCGAGGCGGTGTTCTCGCTGTTCAAGGACGACGCCGCCGACCCGCTATCCTATTTCCGCGACATCTCGACCTTCGGCGGCTGCACCGCCGGCCCGGCGGCCGCTCTGGAAAACATGCGGATCATCGAGGACGAGGGCCTCATCGACAACACGGTCGCGATGGGCGAGCGGCTGATGGCCGGCCTCCACGGCCTCGCCGAGCGCCACGCCGTCATCGGCGAGGTGCGGGGCAAAGGCCTCTTTTGCGGCGCCGAGCTCGTCGCCGACCGCGCCACCAAGGAGCCGGCGGAGGAGAAGCGCGTCCAGGCCGCGGTGGCGGATTGCATGGCGAACGGCGTCATCATCGGCGCCACCAACCGCTCGCTCGCCGGGCTCAACAACACGCTCTGCCTCAGCCCGGCCCTGATCGCGACGCCGGCCGACATCGACCGGATCGTCGAGGCGATCGACGGGGCGCTGGGGCGGGTGTTCGGGTGAGGAGGCCAGGCCACTGCCTCGCCTTCGCCACAGGGTTGCGGGCAGGTCGCTTGGAAGGCGCCATTTGGAAGGCGCCGTTTGGAAGGCGACATGACGATCCGGTCGGCGCGCATAGCCGCGCCTCACACGGAAGGGCGGTCGCGTCCTAGTAGTTGATCGTCGCGCGCAGCCCCATCACGGTGGCGTTCTTCAGCCGGCGGCCGTCGTCGCCGGCGAGGCCGCCACCCGGGCGCATCACGTATTGGAAGTCCGGCTGCACCGTGAAGCCGGGCACCACTTCCGCCTGGTACGTCGCCTCGATCACCACCTCGCTGCTGCGCAATGGGCCGGTACTCTGGCCGAACCGGATGCTGTCGCGGTCGAAGGCGCGGGCGGCCGGGCTGATGCGCGAGTAGATCACCCCGAGCGCCGCGGTGTCGTTGGGCCGGCCGGGCAGCAGGCCTTTGTAGGCGATGCCGCCGTCGAGGTAGACGTCGATCAGGTTGCGGTCGCCCGGCACCTTCGACAGCCGCAGGAAGGCGCTGGCGCCCTCGTCCTCGGTGTCGGGCTCGCGGTAGAGCGTCTGGTCGATGATGCCGTAGACCCCGCGGTCGCCGCGGAAGCGCCGGGCGATGCCGCTCGCCTCCGGATCGGCCAGCAGCCGGCCGGCGACGCCGTCGAGCCGTGGGCTGTCGAAGCCGCCGGCATGCTGCCAGCCGCCCAGCGTCGCGGTGCCGTGCAGGTTCTCCCCCCACAGGCCGAGCGTGTAGGCATACGCGACCTCGCCGATCAGCAGGGGCGGGTCGTTGACCCGGAAGCTGGTGCCGGTGCGGTTGATCCGCTGCGGGTCGGTGTCGTCGCCTCGGTGCATACCCGCGGGGTCGCCGTTGAAGAGCGCGGCCTGGACCGACAGGCGCGCGTCGGGAACGTATTTCACCCGCACGGCCGGGGTGGCCAGCGGATAGATCGGCCCGCCGCTCGGCAGCACCACCGCGCCGATATTGGGCCAGCCGAAGCCGGCATTGAAGAACACGACCGCGGATTGGGCGATGGCGAACTCGGTATCGGCCGAGACTTGGCCCACCTTGATCGAGAGCGTGTTGTCGAGGAGGCTCTGCTCCAGCCACAGCTCGAACAGCCGCGTCGCCGGCAGGGCCTCGATGCCGCTCACCGTCGTCAGGTTGTTGACATAGGAGCGCGATAGCCCGTGGCCGTGGATCTGGAAGAAGTCGGTGTGGAACTTCGCTCCGGTCCAGCCGGCGAGCCGGCCGAGATCGACGTCGAGGGAGGTATCGAGGCGCCCGCCATAGGTGGCGCCGCGCTTGAGGCCGCCGCGTAGGTTGGCCAGCCCCTCGCCAATATAGGTGATCGTATAGGTGATGCCGCGCTCCGAGAGGGCGGCGCGGAATCCGAGCGGGTCGCCATAGGGGCCGAGCGACGACTGGATCGAGCCGCCGATCGTCACCGAGACCTGGTCCGAGGTGCGCGCCTGGGCGATGGCGGTCTGCGGGTCGCCGCCGGCGCCGGTGAGGGGCCAGGCTGGCGGGACGACCGTCAGGCGCGGGGCGGGCTGCGCGGCGACTTCCCCCGAGGCGAGGGCAAGGACGGCGAACGTCGCGCGCAGAAGCCCGCTCAAGACCCCGCCCCGTCCGTGCTCAGTACCGCGCCGGCACGTACATCTCGGCCGGAACCGGCCCGCGGACATAGTCGGGGTTGCGCACCCGCTCCGGCAGGCGGACGGGGGGACGCTCGACGGTGCCGTAGGGCACCTGCTCCAGCAGGTGGCTGATGCAGTTGAGGCGGGCGCGCCGCTTGTCGACCGCGTCGACCACCCACCAGGGGGCCTCCGGGATGTGGGTGTGGGCCAGCATGTCTTCTTTCGCCCGGGTGTAGCTCTCCCAGCGCCGCCGCGACTCGACGTCCATCGGGCTGAGCTTCCACTGCTTGAGCGGATCGCGGATGCGCATCTCGAAGCGGGAGGCCTGCTCGGCATCGGTGATCGAGAACCAGTATTTCACCAGGACGATGCCCGACCGGATCAGCATGCGCTCGAACTCGGGCACCGAGCGGAAGAACTCCTCCACGTCGGCCTCCGAGCAGAAGCCCATGACGCGCTCGACGCCGGCGCGGTTGTACCAGGAGCGGTCGAACAGCACCATTTCGCCGCCGGTCGGCAGGTGGCTGACGTAGCGCTGGAAGTACCACTGGCCCCGCTCGCGCTCGCTCGGGGCGGGCAGGGCGGCGACGCGGCAGACCCGCGGGTTGAGGCGCTGGGTGATGCGCTTGATGACGCCGCCCTTGCCGGCGGAGTCGCGTCCCTCGAACAGGACCACGACCTTCAGCTTGTTGGTCTGGACCCAGTCCTGGAGCCGCACCAGCTCGTGTTGCAGGCGCAGAAGCTCGCGGAAATAAAGCCGGCGGTCGAGCTCCGGGGCGGCGCCCTCCCGCCGCGGCATCAGCCCGGCGAGGCGCTCCTCCTCGATCTCGAGCTCCAGCTCCTCGTCATAGGCCTCCGCGATCTCACGCCGCAACGCCTCGATCGTGGCCGCCTGCTGCGGCGCCTCGAACTCGCTCATGGCCGACCCCGTCCCTCGTGCTCGCCTCACGCGGCTGCCTTACAGCAGCGGCACATGACACTGATGAGAAGAGGCGCGGCCGGCCCATGACGGAGCGGAACGGGGGCCGGAACGCGGAAGGGACGACGCCGCCGCGCGAGGCGGCGCCGTGGCTGTCTGCGGAGGTGCCGGGCGCGTCAGCGCCGGGTCGTGGAGCCGGCGGTGCCGGACTTCGTGTCGTTCATCCGCGAGGTGGTCCCGGTCGTGTCGGACTTCATCGTGTCGGACTTCATCTCGTGGCCGGGAGCGTAGCCGGAGGCGCCGGGGCTGCCCTTGACGCTGCCGCGATCCTGCATCTCGTGCCCCGGTGAGCGCGCCGAGGCGCCGGGCTGCTCCGCCGCCATCGCGCCGCCGACGAGGGTGGCGGTGGCCAGCAGGGCGATCGTGATCCGCTTCATCGCTGTCTCCTGTGTGAGAGTGCGGAGAAACGGCACCTCCCGCGAAGTGGTTCCACGCCGTTTCGACACTGCTTCGGTGACCAGACGAAGAAGAATTTCCTCATTCGTCGAAGCGGCGAGGACGGAACGGTTTTCGGGACAGGGCCGTTGCTGGTCCCGATCGAGCCGAATGGAGATGTGCCGATGCGCAGGACCGTCCTTCCCCTCGCTTTCACTGCCATGGTCGCGGCGACCGGGTTGTTCGGCGCCACCAGTGCGGCGCGGGCCGACCCGCCCTGGGCCCGCGGCGGCTACGGCGAGTTCCGCGGCGGCCCGCCGGCCTGGGCGCCGGCGCATGGCTGGCGCCGCAAGATGGAGCGCCGGATGGATCGCTGGGACGACGACCGGCCCTACCGCACCATGCGCTACCGCGAGGAGCGGCGGTCCTATTACCGCGACTGACGGGACAGGCGCGCGACGCGAGACCCGGGAGCAGGCGCCTCACGGGCCTCGCGTCACGGCCGGCCTGTCCCGGCCGGGGCGTCGAGGGCATGCGTGGCATCGTACGCTGCCGCTTGGGGCTGCGGGGACGCCGCGTCGCCGCAGCGGGGCGCCGGTACCGGCAGGCAGGCCTCCGGCCGTCCGCCGCAGCAGGATTGCGTGAGGTAGTCGGTCAGGCCGGTGACGCCCGCGGGGCGCGCGGAATAGATCACCAACGCGCCCTGGCGGCGCGACTCGACGAGCCCCGCCTCCTGCAGCTGCCGGAGGTGGAAGGTGAGGGTCGAGGGCGCGCAGCCGACCGCGGCGGCGAGCCGACCGGCCGGGATCCCCTCGGGGAGGGCGTGCAGCAGGGTCCGCACGATGCGCAACCGCGTTTCCTGCGCCAGGGCCATGAGGGCCGCGAGGGCGCCCGCTTCATCGAGCATCGGTCAAGCTTCTATTGCCATCGAAATTCGAACCGTTAAAAAGAGGGCCTTCAACGGGATCAGGGGCCTTCTCGCGACAATGAAGATCGAACCGACCGCGCTCCCTCCCGCGCCGCCACCGTCCTCCGACACACGACCCTCTCTCGTCATCCAAGACTTCCTCAGAAAACCTCTGCAACAATACTTCAGCCCGGTCGAACAGACCGAGCTGCCGCCCCGCCTCGCCGAGGTGCTGGCCCGGGTCGAGGCCGCCCTGGCGGCGCGCGGGGATGCCATCAGCTTCGACTTCCGTAACGCTTTGATGACGGCGTTGCCGGCCCTGCGCACCTTCGGACTCTCGCTGTCGCACGACGTGGTGCGGGCCGACGACCTGGTTCAGGAAACCTGCGCCCGGGCCTGGGCGAACCAGCATCGGTTCCAGCCTGGCACGAACTTCACCGCCTGGCTGTTCACGATCATGCGCAACCAGTTCTACACGGATCTGCGCAAGGGGCGCCGGGAGGTCGAGGATGGCGACGGGATTCTGGCCGGTCAACTGGCCGCGCCGGCCGACCAGGACCATGCCAGCACCCTGCGGGTGGTGCGGGAGCGGATGGAAGCCCTCCCCGAGGCCCAGCGCCAAGCCCTGCTGCTGATCGGCGCCGAGGGCTACACCTACGAGGAGGCGGCGTTGCGGCTCGGCTGCCAGGTCGGCACGGTGAAGAGCCGGGTGAGCCGCGCCCGGTCGTCGCTGCTGGCGGCGCTCGGCGAGGTGGTGGATCACTGATCCACCCTCATCCGGTCCGCATCATCGCGGCTCAGGCCGCCCGGACGATCGTTCGAGAAGAAGAGGGAGGATGGTGGGGGAAGTAGGACTCGAACCTACGAAGGCATAGCCAGCGGATTTACAGTCCGCCCCCTTTGCCGCTCGGGACATTCCCCCACGCTGCCGTTGCCGGCAGGGGCCGCCGCGTCGGCGGCGGGTCCTTATGCTGGGGCGGCCTGCACCTGTCAAGGTGACGGAAACCCCACGATCCGACACCATCGATGTCCTGGAACATCCAAGATGGCGGACGCAAACTGAAAGAAGAGATGGTGGGGGAAGTAGGACTCGAACCTACGAAGGCATAGCCAGCGGATTTACAGTCCGCCCCCTTTGCCGCTCGGGACATTCCCCCACGCTGCCGTTGCCGGCAGGAGCCGCCGTGTCGGCGACGGGGCCCTTATGGTGGGGCTGCCGGGGGGTGTCAAGCCGGATACCAAGCCGGATCCATGGTCGGCTCAGCAGCTCCGCCGAGGGGAGCCGGACGCCGCCGCTCAGTCGGCCTCGGCCACGTCGCACAGGCGCAGCTCGACCCGGTCGCTGCCGCGCCAGCGGTCGCGGGAGAGCGTGCCGGCGGCGTGGATGTCGCGGCCGATCCGGGACAGGAGCAGGCGCCCGACCGGCGATTCCGCCGCCCGGAACGCGATGGCGCCGACCGCGACGCCGTCCCGGCCGCGCAGCTGCGCCTTGACGTGGCCGGTGCCGACGACGCGCGCATCCGCGACCCGGTGGCGGGCGAGAGCGAAGACCGGCTCCGGTGCGCCCTGGCCGAACGGGCCGGCCCGCTCGACCGCATCCGCCAGGTCCGGCTGCACGCCGCCGGCGGAGACGAGGCCGTCGACGAGCAAAGCCTCGCCGAGGCGGGCCTCCGCCACGGAAGCGGCGAGGTCGCCCGAGAGAGCCTCGCGGAATCGGTCGAGGTCGAGGGCGGCGAGCGTCACCCCCGCCGCCATGGCGTGGCCGCCGCCCTTGGCCGCGAGGCCCGCCTCGACGCAGGCCCGCACCGCCCGGCCGAGATCGGCGCCGGGGATCGAGCGGCCGGACCCGGTGGCGGTGCCGTCCTCACGCAGCGCGAAGGCGAAGGCCGGTCGGCCGAAGCGCTCCTTGAGCCGTGCCGCGATCAGCCCGACCACGCCCGGATGCCAGTCCGGGCTGCCGGCGACGAGGACCGGCTGGTCGGGGTCGCGCTCCAGCCGCATCCCCATCTCCGCCTCCGCCTCGGCGACGGCCGCGGCCTCGATCGCCTGGCGCTCGCGGTTGAGCGCGTCGAGCTGCGCCGCGATGCCCGCGGCCTCGATCGGGTCCTCGCACAGGAGCAGGCGGGCCCCGAGCGTCGAGTCGCCGATGCGCCCGCCGGCATTGATCCGCGGCCCGAGCAGGAAGCCGAGATGCCAGGCCTGCGGCGCCTCCGACAGGCCGGCCGCGTCGAGGAGGGCGGCGAGGCCGCGCCGCCCGCGGCCGCGCATCACGGCGAGCCCCTGGCGCACGAAGGCGCGGTTGAGACCGTGGAGCGGCACCACGTCGGCGATGGTGGCGAGCGCCACGAGGTCGAGCCCGGCCATCAGGTCGGGGATGGTAAGGCCGTCCCGGCGCAGGCGCCGGTTGAGCGCCACGAGGGTGAGGAAGACCACGCCGGCGGCGCAGAGATGGCCGAGGCCCGACAGGTCGTCGAGGCGATTCGGGTTGACGACGGCACGGGCCGGCGGAAGCAGCTCGGGGGCACCGTGATGGTCGAGCACCACCACGTCCAGCCCGAGGCGGGCCGCCTCGGCCAGCGGTTCGTGCCCGGCGGTGCCGCAATCGACGGTGACGAGGAGGGTGGCGCCTTCCTCGGCCAGCATCCGCACCGCCGCGACGTTGGGGCCGTAGCCCTCGGTGATCCGGTCGGGGATGTGGAGCCGGTAGGGCACGCCGAGGTCGCGGAGCGTCCCGGCGAGCAAGGCGGCGCTCGCCGCCCCGTCGACGTCGTAATCGCCGAAGATCGCCACCTTCTCGCGCCCCTGGATCGCCGCGGCGAGGCGGTCGGCCGCCGCCTCCATGTCGACGAGCACCGCGGGGTCGGGCATGAGGTCGCGCAGGCGCGGCTCGAGGAAGCCCGGCACCGCCTGAAGGTCGACGCCGCGGCCGGCGAGCACCCGGGCCAGCACCTCCGGCAGGCCGTGCCCCTGCGCGATGGCGACCGCCAGGCCCTGGGCCTGCGCCGAGGCGCAGCGCTCGTGCCAGGGCCGTCCGAGGGCGGAGCGGCGAACGTCGAGGAGCGGGTGGGGCAGGTCGAGGAGCGTGGACACGGGGTGCAGTCTTAAGGCGGTTCGGGCGTGGTGTCGTGCGGTTTTCCGCCCGGGCCGCTCCGTGCTGAGGCGGCCCGGCCGCCCTCCTTCGCCCAGGGAATCCGGCCAGTAATCCGCAGGTTCCCGCGACCATGATCCGCCCACTGACCCAGAGACGTCTCAGATTTTTGCGGTCCAAGGAGCGGCCTCGGCGTCGATGGGCGATTTGTGCTCATCGGATCCGCTCATCAATATTTTACCATTTCCATTCATCATGCGACGATCACGCCCATCCGCCAAGGTAAGTTCAAACGCCATGACATCCTGGTCCCTGCGAGCAACGATCCTGTCGATTGTGGTGATACTCGGGATATCCTTGATCGCGGTCGCAGGTCTTCAGGTCGTCGCAAGCATCGATGGCCGGGAAACGGCACGTCAGGTCAGCATCGATGCCGTCGCCGGCCGCGACCTCTTCACGAGCCTGAGCCAGGTCCGGCTCGAGCGCGGCTTCATCCGGTCGGCCTTCATGGCCGAGGGCGAGGCCGGCCGCCGCTACCGGGCGCCGCTCCTCGAGGCCCGGACCGAGGCGGACCGGTCGGTCGCGGCGGCCGCTTCGGGCTTGCGGATGGCCGCCGCCCCGGCTCTGGCGGAACGCGGTGCGCGCCTCGATGCGCTCTTCGCCGAGTGGCAGCAGATCCGTGCCCAGGCCGAGGCGGAGCTCGGCAAGGCCCTCCCTGAGCGGGACAAGTCCCTCCTGACCCGGCTCTACGCCGTCGGCGACCGCTTCCTCGCCGAGATCGAGGCCTCGGCCAAGGTCGTCGATGCGGCGATCCAGTCGCAGGATGCCAGCCTCGGGGTCCTGCTCAACACGCGGGCGACGACGTGGCTCGCCCGGACCGAGACCGGCCGCCTGAACGGCATCATCGGTACTCTCGCGGTGGCCGACCGCACCGCCACCGAGGGCGAGCGGCTCCAGGCCATCACGGCCGACGTCCAGAGCCGGACGGCCTGGCAGGTCGTCGGCCGGACGATCGAGGCCGGAGGCTTCGACCGCGCCCTGCGGGAGGCCTATGACCGGGGCAGTGCGGTGAATTTCGGCGGCCGCCTGGAGGCGATCCGCCGCGAGGCGGTGACGGCGATCCTCGCCGGGCGCAAGGTCCCGGTGACCACCGCCGAGTGGGACACCGTGACGGGGGAGGGGCAGGCTGCCGTGTCCGCCATGGGCCTGGCGCTGATGGACAGCGTGGTCGCCGAGGCCCAGGCGCGGTCCGACGCCGCCACCCGGAAGGTCCTCGTCTATGCGTGTGTCGTCGGCGTCACCATCGTCCTCCTGCTGTGCTCGGTCGTGATCGTGCAGACCCGCATCGTCCGGGGACTGCGCGAGCTGGCGGCGGCGATGCGCGACCTCGCAGCCGGCAGGGCCGACATCGCCGTGCCCGGCCTCACCCGCCGCGATGAGCTCGGCGCGATGGCGGCGGTGGTCCAGGTCTTCAAGGACAACCTGATCCGCACCCGCGCCCTGGAGGAGGAGACGGCTCTGGCCCGGGCCTCCGCCGAAGACCAGCGCCGGGCGGCGATGCGGCAGATCGGGCAGGACTTCCAGAACGCCGTCGGCGGCATCGTGCGCAGCGTCTCGACCGCGGCGACCGCGCTGCAAGGCACCGCGACGGCGATGACCCACGCTGCCGCCGAGACGGTGAGCCAGGCCGCCGCCGTGTCGGCCTCCGCCGGCCAGACCGCCTCCAGCGTCGGCACCGTGGCGACGGCGGCGGAGCAGCTCGGCAGCTCGGTGCAGGAGATCGGCCGGCAGGTCGCCGGATCGAACGAGCTGGTCCGCATCGCCGTGGGCGAGGCCGAGCAGGCGGCCGGCGGCGTCGAGTCGCTCAGCGCCATCGTGGCCCGGATCGGCGACGTGGTGAGCCTGATCTCCTCGATCGCCGGCCAGACCAATCTCCTGGCACTCAATGCCACCATCGAGGCGGCGCGGGCCGGCGAGGCGGGACGCGGCTTCGCGGTCGTCGCCGCCGAGGTGAAGGCCCTCGCCGACCAGACCGCCAAGGCGACCGAGGAGATCGGCCGCCAGATCGCGCAGGTGCAGGGCGCGACCGGCCGGACCGTGGCGGCGATCGGCGGGATCGGCGCGCGCATCCGCGAGATCAGCGCCGTCGCCGCCTCGATCGCCGCGGCTGTGGACGAGCAGGGCGCGGCGACGCAGGAGATCGTGCGCGGCATCGGCCAGGCGGCCGAGCGCACCGACGAGGTGACGCGGACCATCGCCGGGGTGGCGCGGGTCTCGGAATCGACCGGAACCGCCGCCGGCCAGGTCCTCGACGCCGCCTCGGACCTGTCGCGGGAATCCAGCCATCTCGCGGAGGAGGTCTCGTGCTTCATGGTCTCGCTGCAGGCGGCGTGATCCGGAAGAGAAACGCCGTCTCGGGCTCGGAAGTCCGCCGGGGCGGCTCGCCGGCGCTCCCGGCGCCATCAATGGTTTGGTCATCAAGAGAAAGGCCCGGATCCTCTCGGATCCGGGCCTTCTTTGTCGACGCGGCCGGTGGCGGGCACCGGTGGTCTCGCGGGGACGGTCGCGGCCCCCGAGGGCGCCCCCCCCGTCAGAGGTTCTTGACGATCTCGTCGACGACCTTCTTGGCGTCGCCGAACAGCATCATGGTGTTGTCGCGGAAGAACACCTCGTTCTCCACGCCGGCATAGCCGGAGCCCATGCCGCGCTTGATGAACAGCACGGTCTTGGCCCGCTCGACGTCGAGGATCGGCATCCCGTAGATCGGCGATTGCGGGTCGGTCTTGGCGGCCGGGTTGGTGACGTCGTTGGCGCCGATCACGAAGGCCACGTCGGCCTGCGGGAACTCACCGTTGATGTCCTCCAGCTCGTGCACCTCGTCGTAAGGCACGTTGGCCTCGGCGAGCAGCACGTTCATGTGGCCCGGCATGCGGCCCGCCACCGGGTGGATGGCGTACTTGACGTCGACGCCCGCCTTCTTGAGCTGGTCGGCCATCTCGCGGAGCGAGTGCTGGGCCTGCGCCACCGCCATGCCGTAGCCCGGCACGATGATGATCTTCTCGGCGTTCTTCATGATGAAGGCCGCATCGTCCGCCGAGCCCTGCTTGACCGGCCGGGTCTCGACCTGGCCGCCGCCCGAGGCCGCCGCGGCGTCGCCGCCGAAGCCGCCGAGGATCACCGAGATGAACGAGCGGTTCATCGCGTGGCACATGATGTAGGACAGGATCGCGCCCGAGGAGCCGACCAGCGCGCCGGTGATGATCAGCGCGAGGTTGCCGAGCGTGAAGCCGATGCCCGCGGCCGCCCAGCCCGAATACGAGTTGAGCATCGAGACCACGACCGGCATGTCCGCGCCGCCGATCGGGATGATCAGGAGGCCGCCGAGCACGAAGGACAGGATCACGATCAGCCAGAACAGCACCTTGCTGCCGCCGCCGATGAAGCCCGCGAGCAAAGCCACCAGCACGATGGCGAGCACGACATTGATGGCGTGGCGCTGCGGCAGCATGATCGGCTTGCCCGACATGCGGCCGTCGAGCTTGAGGAACGCGATCACCGAGCCGGTGAAGGTGATGGCGCCGATGGCGACACCGAGGCCCATCTCGAACAGCGACTGCTTGTGGATGTGGCCGTTCTCGATGATGCCGAAGGCCTGCGGCGCGTAGAGGGCGCCGGCCGCCACCGCGACGGCCGCGAGGCCGACGAGGGAGTGGAAGGCCGCGACGAGCTGAGGCATCGCGGTCATCGGCACGCGCTTGGCGATCACCGCGCCGGCGCCGCCGCCGATGCCGAGGCCGAGCAGCACCAGGAACCAGGCGCCGACGCCGGACGGCGCGTGGCCGACCAGCGTCGTCAGGATGGCGATGCCCATGCCGATCATGCCGTACAGGTTGCCCTGCCGGGAGGTGGTCGGGTGGGACAGGCCCCGCAGCGCCAGGATGAACAGGACGCCGGAGACGAGGTAGAGGAGCGAGGAGACGTTCTCCGACATCGCCTCAGGCCTTCTTCTTGTACATGCTGAGCATGCGCTGGGTGACGAGGAAGCCGCCGAAGATGTTCACGCTGGCGAAGACGAGACCGATGAAGCCGAAGAAGCGCGCCCAGCCGGTGCCCTTCTCGATCAGCGGCACGCCGACGGCGAGCAGCGCGCCGACCACGATCACCGAGGAGATCGCGTTGGTGACGGACATCAGCGGGGTGTGGAGGGCCGGGGTCACCGACCAGACCACGTAGTAGCCGACGAAGATCGCCAGCACGAAGATCGCGAGGCGGAAGACGGTCGGGTCGATGGCGCCGTGGGTCACGGCGGCGACGCCGTGGCCGACGCTGTCGGCGATGATCGCGGCCTGGTCGGCGGCGCGGGCGGCGATGTCGGCCGCGTTGCGGGCGGCGGCGGCGGCGGCGCGCGCCTGCTCGGCCGCCTGGTCGGGGGGAAGGGTAGCCATGAGGTCTCCTCCGATTGCGGGCGAGCGGCCTTAGGCCGCCTTGGGCTGGAAGTTCGGGTGGACGACGGCGCCGTCGCGGGTCAGGCAGGTCGCCTTGACGAGCTCGTCGTCCCACTTCACCGCCAGCGCCTTCGAGGCCTTGTCGACCAGGGTCTCGACGAAGGCGTAGAGGTTGCGGGCGTAGAGGCTCGACGAGGTGGCGGCGAGCCGTCCCGGCACGTTGGCGTAGCCGACGATCTTCACGCCGTTCTGCGTCTCGACGATCTCGTCGGCCTTGACGCCCTCGACGTTGCCGCCCCGCTCGACCGCGAGGTCGACGAGGACCGAGCCCGGCCGCATCGCCGCCACCATGTCGGCGGTGACGAGCCTGGGCGCCGGCCGGCCCGGGATCAGCGCGGTGGTGACCACGATGTCCTGCTTGGCGATATGGCTCGCCACCAGCTCGGCCTGCTTCTTCTTGTACTCGGCCGACATCTCCTTGGCGTAGCCGCCGGCGGTCTCGGCCTGCTTGAACTCCTCGTCCTCGACGGCGACGAACTTGGCGCCCAGCGACTCGACCTGCTCCTTGGCGGCGGGCCGCACGTCGGTGGCGGTCACCACGGCACCGAGGCGGCGGGCGGTCGCGATCGCCTGGAGGCCGGCGACGCCGGCGCCCATCACGAAGATGCGGGCCGCCGGCACGGTGCCGGCCGCGGTCATCATCATCGGCAGGGCCCGGCCGTAGACGGCGGCGCCGTCGACGACGGCGCGGTAGCCCGCGAGGTTGGCTTGGCTCGAGAGCACGTCCATCACCTGGGCGCGGGTGATGCGGGGCATCAGCTCCATGGCGATCGCCGACACGCCGGCATCCGCCATCGCCTTGACCTCGTCCTCGTGGCCGTAAGGGTCCATGATCGCGATCACGATCGCGCCGCGCTTCAGCGCGGGCAGCTCCTCGGCGGCGGGGCGGCGCACCTTGAGGACGATGTCCGCCCCGTCGGCGGCGGCCTTGGCGTCCGGCGCGATCGAGGCACCGGCGGCCTCGTAGTCCGCATCCGGCACGCCGGCTTTGAGGCCCGCTCCGGACTGCACCGTCACCTCGGCCCCGAGAGCCTTGTACTTCTTCACCGTTTCCGGGACTGCCGCGACCCGCGGCTCCGCCGGATCGGTCTCGGATAGGACCGCGATCCGCATTCAGGCTTCCTTTGGTCGATACACGGCGCGACGCGCCGATCCCCCCTACAAGGGCGGCATGTACAAGGCCACGCCTGCCCCACAACTGTAAAGCCGTTCCCTGTCGCCAGGGAACGGCTCCGTTGCGAATTTTTTACAATAAAATTGTGTGCAACTTATCGGACAAGAGGAAAGGGGCGGGCTGGCCGCCCGCGCCCTCGTTCCTTAGTAGAAAGCCAGCATCAGGGCGAGCAGCACCGCCACGACGGCGGGAGCGCGCCAGCCGATGGACGGCGAGAGGGCGCCGATGGCCCCGGCGATGCCACCCAGCACCACGCCCACGATGGCGCTGATCCAGGCTTCGCGCACGCCGCCCACGGCGAGCGACAGCACCCAGCAGATCACGACGCCGGTGGCGATCTCGACGAAGGTGACGAAGCCGCGATAGGTGGCCTCGTGGGACGGGCCGTCCATCTCCGGGCTGTAGGCGGAGTCGGTGGCGTGTGTGATGTCGGCCATGATGCGGTAGACCCCGTCTTGTGCTCGTTGGGCGGGCTTTAGCGCATGCTCAAGGTCCCGGCAATCAACCGCAGCAAGACCCGCGCCCAACCCCCGGGTGCTGCCGGCCAAGCTCCAAATCCTTGTGGATACTCGGGTCTTGGGCACCGGGACGGGTCTGCGGGCCCGCTTAGGCCGAAGGTCGAGGTGCGCAACCGCACCTTTTTCCAGATCGAAAGTGGGGCGCTGCGCGAGCGCCCCGCCTGTCAGGCCGGCTGCGGCAGGCCCGCCTTCTCCAAGGCCGCATGCTGGCGGGCGGCGAGGTCGTCGAGGGAGAAGCGGTCGATCTGGGCCTCGAACAGGCGGTGGTAGTTGAGTTCCGAGCGCAGGTGCAGGAACACCGCGCCCAAGCCCACCGCCGCCCGGTCCATGAACACGAATTCCCGCGGCACCGTCACGGGCCCGCGCTCCTTGAGGGCGCGGTGGACCTCGAAGGCCTGGCGGCGGCCATACTCGCCCGGCTTGACGCCGTCCGCCACCGTGCGGACCCGGTCCTCGAGCAGCGGCCCGTAGATGAAGCGGGCCCAGATGTTGAGGATGTCGACGAGTTCGCGGGTGAGGTTACGGAACCCCCAGCTCTCGTAGGCGTGGACGATGCGCGCCTCGTCTTCGTGCAGGAGCCCTTTGTAGAGATCGACCACGCCGCCGACGAAGCGGGGATGGAAGATGCGGATGCAGCCGTAATCGAGCAGGTTGATGCCTTGCGGTTCTCCATCTTCCGAGAAGACCGTGTAGTTGCCGAGATGGGGATCGCCGTGGATCACCGCGGCGCGGCTGAAGGGGTGCCACCAAGCCTGGAACATCGCGTGGGCGAGGCGGTTGCGCACCTCCAGCGGTCCGCCGGTGAAATTCAGGATCTTCTCGCCCTCGAGCCAGCCCTGGGTGAGCAGGCGCTTCGTCGAGAGCGCGGGGAAGACGACCGGAACCCGCACCGTCCCGATGCCCTTCAGCACGTCGGCGTAGAGGGCGGCGTGCTTGGCCTCGCGGTTGTAATCGAGCTCCTCGCGCACCCGGTCGCCGATCTCCTTGGCGATCTCGCGGGTGTCGATCACCGAGCTGATGCGCCGGTGCAGTGCGAAGGCGAGTTCCAGCTGCTTCAGATCCGCTTCAACGGCGGATTGCATGTCCGGGTATTGCAGCTTGCAGGCAAGCGGGATGCCGTCCAGGGTCTCGGCCCGGTGGACCTGTCCGAGGGAGGCGGCGGCGGCCGGGCGCAGCGAGAACTGGCCGAAGCGGGTCTGCCACTGGGGCCCGAGCTCGGCGGCCATGCGGCGCTTGACGAAGGCCGCGCCCATCGGCGGCGCCTCGGATTGCAGCTTCTGCAACTCGGCGGCGTATTCGGGTGGCAGCAGGTCCGGCACGGTGGCGAGCAGCTGCGCCACCTTCATGATCGGACCCTTCAGGCCGCCCAGCGCCTGGGCCAGGGCCGCGGCGCTCGACATGTCCTCGCCCTTGCGGCCGAGGAGCCGCGCGCCGGCCATCCGGGCGGCGACGCCGCCCACATTGGCGCCGACCTTCGCGTAGCGGGCGGCGCGGGCGGAGAAGCGATTGGCTTCGCTGTCGGAGGCGGACATGCGGAATGAGGCTCGTGCGTGAACGCGCGCAAGGGTCTGACGCGCAGGACTTCGAGCCTTAGATAAGCCCGGGCCCCGGTGCCGCCAGGGCGACCGGACAGCGCGGGGGTGCCATGGTCTGAGACGGGCATGACCCCGACGGGTACGGTCCAGGCGCGCCGTCTCAGGTCTGCCGCAGGGCGGCGCGCAGGACCCGCACCATCTCCTCGATGGCGCCGTCCTGGTCCTTGGCGCGGACCGCGTAATCGACCGAGGCGTCGAGATGGGTGCTGATGAGCTGGAGCACGGCCTCGCGCACCGCCGCCGTGATTGCGTTCATCTGCTGCACCTCGTCGAGGCAGTAGCGGTCCTCCTGCACCATCGCCTGGAGGCCGCGCACCTGGCCCTCGATGCGCTTGAGGCGCTGGAGGATAGGCTTCTTCTCCTCATCGGTGCGGCGAATCTGGAGGCGCCCGTCGACGTATTGGTAATCCATGATGTGCCTTCCCCGACCGTGGGGCCGCCTCGTCCGGGGGACTCGGGCGGCCCGGGCGACGTCGGGTCTGGTGATCGAGTGCCGCCCTGTCCCTAAGGAACGGCAATCGATCTTACATCCAGGGCGCGCAGGTCAAGCTCAATCTTGGCGCCCGGCCGGCGCGCCCGCGGGCCGGACGGCCTAGGTCTTGCGATCCGGCGAGTTCCCCGATCACCCGGCGAAGGGGAGTGGGACCGTTCCGATCCCCGGGGCCTCTCCCGCCCGCCGGAAGAGGAGGCGTCCAGACTTTCCGCTATCCGCATCGCCATGTCCGACAGTCAGCGTCCGACAGTCAGCGAGATCGCATCGGATCTCGACGCCGAAGCCCACCGATCCGCCGATACGAGACGCGACAAAACCGGGCTCCGGCCAAAGCCGATCCCCGGTCTCACTCGTCGAGGACGATGTCCAACCAAACAGAGGTTTGGTGGAGCTGAGGGGATTCGAACCCCTGACCTCCGCAGTGCGATTGCGGCGCTCTCCCATCTGAGCTACAGCCCCGCCGAAAGCGGGTATATGTCGTATCGCCGAGGCGATGTCACTACCCGGTGGCTCCGTACCACCTGCCTGCCACCTTGCCAACCCTGCGTTAACCACGCTGGGCAGGCCTGGTGGAGCTGAGGGGATTCGAACCCCTGACCTCCGCAGTGCGATTGCGGCGCTCTCCCATCTGAGCTACAGCCCCGTCCGAGGCGGGTGCCTTGTAGGCCGGCCCTTCTCAGCCTGTCAATTCCCTTGGTGGGCCCGCCGCGATGCGATTGCGCGCGGGTGCCCCGGGCTCGCACGGACCGCGCATGCGCTCGATTCTCTGGCTCATCGACAACATCATCACGCTCTACGTGTACCTGCTCATCGCCAGCGCCGTGCTGAGCTGGCTGGTGGCCTTCAACGTGGTCAACGTGCGCAACCCCATCGTGTCGCAGATCGGGGAGTTCCTGTACCGGGTGACCGAGCCGGCCCTGCGGCCGATCCGGCGCATCCTGCCGAATCTCGGCGGCATCGACATCTCGCCGATCATCCTGGTCCTCGGCCTCTTCTTCCTGCGCAACCTGATGTTCGAGCTCTTCGCCGGCATGGCGTAGGGCCGTGACCACTCCGCCCTGGCGGGTCACGCCCGCGGGGATCGAGGTCCGGGTCCGGGCCACCCCGCGGGGCGGGCGCGACGCCCTCGACGGCGTCGAGATCCGGGACGACGGCGCGGCCGTGCTGAAGGTGCGGGTGCGGGCGGCGCCGGAGGACGGCGCCGCCAACGCGGCGATCCGGGACGTGCTGCGGCGCGCCCTCGGCCTCCCGGCCTCGGCGGTGACGCTCGCCGCCGGGGCCACCGCACGCATCAAGCTGTTCCGCATCGCCGGCGACGGGCCGGCCCTGGCGGAGCGGCTGCACAGCCTGACCGGCGAGACGCCCGCCGGCAGGGCTTGACCATAGGGCGGGGCTGATCCTCAAATCGCCGGGAGCGGCCTGCTCTTCGCCGGCCCGACACCATCCAGAGCCTGCCGGGCTTCGCGCCCGGCAGGCTCTCGCACGCGAGCAGCGCCCGGTCATGGTGCGATCGGGCATTGCTCTCGGCCTTTGTACCGCGTTGTCTGCGACGGACCGGTGTCCACGTCGCCGGACGATGCTCGAGAGCGGATTCCCGCACGAGGGGCGACGATGAAGACCAATCCGGGCCGATTCTTCGAGGATTTCCGCCTCGGGGAGACCATCCGCCACGCCACGCCCCGCACGGTCACCACCGGCGACGTGGCGCTCTACACCGCCCTCTACGGCCCGCGCTTCGCGGTGCAATCCTCCGATGCCTTCGCGGCGGCCTTCGGCTACGCCCGAGCGCCCCTCGACGACCTGCTGGTGTTCCACGTCGTGTTCGGCAAGACCGTGCCGGACATCTCGCTCAACGCGGTGGCCAATCTCGGCTACGCGGAAGGCCGCTTCCTGCGCCCGGTCTATCCGGGCGAGACCCTGAATTCGGTCTCGGAGGTGATCGGCCTCAAGGAGAGCTCGAACCGGCAGACCGGCGTGGTCTATGTCCGCTCCACCGGCTACGACGCGCAGGGCGGGGCGGTGCTGAGCTACTGCCGCTGGGTGCTGGTGCGCAAGCGCGATCCCGAGGCCAGGATCGAGGGCGAGTTGGTGCCGAGCCTCGCCAAGGCGGTGGCGCCGGAGGAGCTGGCGGCCGCCCTGCCGCCCCTGAACCCGCAGGCCTACGATCTCGGCCTCGCCGGCAGCCCGCACCGGTTCAGTGACTACGAAGCGGGCGAGCGCATCGACCACGTCGACGGCATGACCGTCGAGGAGGCCGAGCACCAGATCGCCACCCGGCTGTTCCAGAACACCGCCAAGGTCCATTTCGACGGCTACGCCGCCAAGGACACCCGCTTCGGCAAGCGGCTGATCTATGGCGGCCACGTCATCTCGCTGGCCCGGGCCCTGAGCTTCAACGGCCTCGGCAACGCCTTCTCGATCGCCGGCATCAATGCCGGGCGCCACGTCGCGCCCTTGTTCGCCGGCGACACGGTCTATGCCTGGAGCGAGGTGCTGGCGACCGCCGAGCTGCCGGGGCGGACGGATGTCGGGGCCCTGCGCCTGCGCACGATCGCGACCAAGAACCAGCCCTGCACCGCCCATCCGGACAAGGCCGGCGAGAGCACCGACCCGGCGGTGATCCTCGACCTCGATTACTGGGCATTGATGCCGCGCTGAGGACCGGGGCGGCCCCGGCGGAACCGAGCCGCCCGATCCCTCGTCCGCGCGAGCCGGTGCAAGATCTGTCAACGACACTCGTGGAAGGTCCGCGCCGGCCCGTGGCGATCATTGCGTAAGACTATGTTCACAGCTCGCTTGTACTCACGGCGGAAGACGAACCGGACCGACATCCCGATGCTGAAGCGCTTCGCACGCAAAGACGGCTTTCTCGACCTGCTCGCGACGCGCGCCGGGGTGGGCTTATGGGAGCTCGTCCCGTACCGGGGCGACCTCGCCCATCCCAAGACCCAGGTGACCTGGACGCCGGAATTCCGCCGTATCGTCGGCTACCCGTCGGCCGAGGCGTATCCGAACACGCTGGAATCGTGGTCGAGCCGGATCTACCGCGACGACGTCGACCGCATCATGGCGGCCCTGGCGGCGGCGGTCAAAGACGTGGCGAACAAGGGCGCCTACGACGTCAAGTACCGGATCGTGATGCCGGACGGGACGCCGCGCTGGTTCCGCGCCACGGGCGGCGCGGCTTACGACGAGCACGGCGTCCCGCTGCGGATCTGCGGCTCGCTGGTCGACATCCACGCCGAGATGGAAGCCAAGATCAACGACGAGGCGCGGACCCGGCGGTTCGAGGAGATGGTCGCGTCCTTCGCCAAGGAGTCCTCCGCGCTGTTCTCGCGCCTGACCGGTGCCGCGTCGGAGATGCAGGCGGCAGCCGCCGCGATGGCCGGCACCGCCGACCAGACCAGCGCCCGCTCGAGCGAGGTGGCCGGCTCCGCCATGCAGACCTCGACCAATATCGGCACGGTCGCGGCGGCCTCGGAGGAGCTGGGCAGCTCGGTCACCGAGATCGGCCGTCAGGTCCAGGGCTCGGCCGGTCTCGCCGAGGCGGCGGTGGTCGAGGCCGACGCGACGGCGCGCCTGGTGCAGGAGCTGAGCGGCGCGGTGAGCAAGATCGGCGACGTGGTGAGCCTGATCTCCTCCATCGCCGGCCAGACCAACCTGCTGGCGCTCAACGCCACGATCGAGGCGGCGCGGGCCGGCGAGGCGGGACGCGGCTTCGCGGTCGTCGCCGCCGAGGTGAAGGAGCTCGCCAACCAGACCGCCAAGGCCACGGACGAGATCTCCGCGCAGATCACCCGGATCCAGGATTCGACCGCGCAGGCGGTCTCGGCGATCGGCGGCTTCGGCGCGCGCATCCGCGAGATCAGCAGCGTGACGACGGCGATCGCCGCCGCGGTCGAGGAGCAGAACGCGGCGACCCAGGAGATCGTCCGCAACGTCTCCCAGGCCGCAGCCGGCGCCGGCGACGTGATGAGCGGCACCGCGAGCGTCTCGGCCTCCGCCGAGGAGACCGGTCAGAATGCGGCGCGGGTGATCACCGCTTCGTCCGAGGTGTCGGACCGCACCCGCGATCTGAGCGCTCAGACCGAGGCGTTCCTCAAGAGCGTCCGGGCCGCCTGACCGCAGCCGCGCTCAGGCGTCGGTCCGGGTGGCGGTGAAGCGGCGGAACGCCTCCAGGGTCTCGCCGCTGACATGGTGCTCGATGCCCTCGGCGTCGCAGCGCGCCACGTGCGGGCTGACGCCGAGCGCGAGCAGGAACGATTCGACGATGCGGTGGCGCTCCCGCGCCTCCGCGGCCAGCGCCCGGCCGGCCTCGGTGAGGAAGACGCCCCGATAGGGGCGCTGCTGCACCAGGCCGTCCTCGGCCAGGCGCTTGAGCATCTTGGCCACCGTCGGCTGGGCCACGCCGAGGCGGGCCGCGATGTCGACCTGGCGCGCCTCGCCGCCATCGCCGATCAGGTCGGCGATCAGCTCGACGTAATCCTCCACCAGCTCGAGCCGGCGCGCCTCGCGCACCTGCCGGAAGCCGGCGGAATGCGCCTCGGCATCGACCAGGACGGCGGGCTCGCGCGGGTGATCGGGATCCTGCATGGGGTGGGGTCGTCGCCTCGTTCGGTTGGCTCGGGGTCACGCAGTCTTACCCGAGGCAGTCTTACCCGAGGAATTGCCGGGTGTGCAGGGCCTGAGGGACCGCGCGGCGGGCGGCATCCCCCGATGGGCCCTCACGCCTGCGGTGCCCGCAGATGGGCGACGAAGTCCTGGGCGAAGGGGGGCAGGGCGGCGAGGTCGCGCAGGCAGATCGTCAGGTCGCGCACCGCCCAGGGATCCTCCAGGGCCACGATGGCGATCGCCATGGTGCGGGCGGCCCGGCGGGCGGTCGTCTCCGGCACGATGCCGAGGCCGACCCGGCACTCGACCAGGCGGCAGACCGCGTCGAAGCCGCGGAGCTGCACCCGCAGGCGCAGGGGCTGGCCGCTGCGACCGGCCTTGGCGGCGAGGAAGCGGGTCAGCGCGCTCGCCCGGTCGAGCCCGACGAGGTCGTGGCCGAGCACCTCGGCGAAGGGGACCGAGGCACGGGCGGCCAGCGGATGATCCGCCGCCACCACCAGCACGAAGCGGTCGCTCCGAAAAGGATAGGTCGCGAGGCTGCCGGTCTCGACCGTGCCGGCGACGAGGCCGAGATCTGCCGCGCCCTCGGCGACGAGCCCGACGATCTCGTCCGACAGGCGCTCCTCGATGTCGACGCTGACCCCCGGATGCAGGGCGAGGTAGGCCGAGAGCACCTCCGGCAGGAACTCGGTGAGCGCGTTGGTGTTCGACAGGACGCGAATCTGCCCCGCCGCACCACCCGCGAAGGCGGCCAGATCCCCTTGCAGCCGCTCGACGCTGCCGAGGATCTGGCGGGCATGGGCGAGCAGCGTGCGCCCGGCGGGCGTCGGCGTGACACCGAGCCGCGCCCGGGTGAGGAGGGCGGCGCCGAGCGAGGCCTCCATGCTGCGGATGCGGTGGCTCGCCGCGGCGAGCGCCAGGTTGGCCCGGTTCGCCCCATGGGTGATCGAGCCCGCCTCGACCACGTGGCGGAACAGGCTGAGGTCGACGAGATCGAAATGCATGGCGGCGCCTCCCCCGGGCGTCGAAAGCCTGTCCCCGGCCGATCGTTTCGCCGGCCACGAAGGTAGATCGCGTCGGCGCACGATGGCCAGGGGCCTGTCCAGCCTTCGCGGATGACGAAGCCTGGGTCAACGAGAACCGCATTGCGAATTGGACGCGTTCCAGAGAGACAGGCGGACGCTTCTGTCACCAGCGCAAGTCCGCGGCCACGTTGCGCTCGCGCGGCGGAGCCGGTAGGTGACCCAGTTTAGAGCCGGTACAGACCAGGACTTCTCGAGGATCACGATGGCGGACACCGCAAGGCCCACGAATCCCGCCGGCAGACCGGTCGTGCGACCGCTCTCGCCCCATCTCCAGATCTACCGCTGGACCTGGACCATGGCGATGTCGGTGGCCCACCGCATCACCGGCGTCGCGCTCTACGGCGGCACCGCGCTCCTCGCGCTCTGGCTCGTGGCGCTCGCCGCCGGACCTGGCGCCTACGGCCCGGTGGCGTGGTTCTTCGGCTCGATCCTCGGGCGGCTGATCCTGTTCGTTTACACCTGGATCCTGATGCACCACATGCTCGGCGGCATCCGCCACCTGGTCTGGGATTTCGGCCACGGCATGGAGCCCGGCACCCGCATCGCGATGGCCCGCTTCACCCTGATCGGCTCGACCGCCCTGACGGTGCTGATCTGGCTCGTCGCCCTCGTGGCGCGCTGAGAGGACGACGAACGATGGTCGACAACCGCCCCGACATCCGCCCCTCGATCCGCACTGCGCGCGCCCGCGTCAGCGGCCTGGGCGCCGCCCATCACGGCACCCGCGAGTGGTGGATGCACCGCGTCACCGCGGTCTCGAACGTGCCCCTCGTCCTCGCCTTCGTGGTGATCGTCGCCCTGATGGCCGGCCGGCCCTACCCGGAGGCGGTCGCCCTGGTGTCGCACCCGCTGGTGGCGATCCTGCTGATTCTTGGCGTGCTCTCGGTTACCAACCACATGCGGATGGGCCTGCAGATCGTCATCGAGGACTACGTCCACGACAAGGGTCTGCGGATCGCCGCGGTGATCGCCAACAACTTCTACTGCGTCGTCGTCGCGGTCGCCTGCCTCTACGCCATCGTGCGTGTGAGCCTGCGGGCCCTCGCGTAACGCCAGAAACAGGAAAACCGCAATGGCCTCAACCGCTTCCGCTGCGCCGGCCCAGAACGGCAAGGCGTACACCATCATCGACCACAGCTTCGACGTGGTGATCGTCGGCGCCGGCGGCGCAGGCCTGCGCGCCACCGTCGGCTGCTCGCAGGCGGGCCTGCGCACCGCCTGCATCACCAAGGTGTTCCCGACCCGCTCGCACACCGTGGCGGCGCAGGGCGGCATCTCGGCCTCGCTCGGCAACATGGGCCCGGACGATTGGCGCTGGCACATGTACGACACCGTGAAGGGGTCGGACTGGCTGGGCGACCAGGACGCGATCGAGTACCTGGTGCGCAACGCTCCGGCGGCGGTCTACGAGCTCGAGCACTGGGGCGTGCCGTTCTCGCGCACCGCCGAGGGCAAGATCTACCAGCGCCCGTTCGGCGGCATGACCACCGATTACGGCAAGGGCACCGCCCAGCGCACCTGCGCGGCGGCCGACCGCACCGGCCACGCCATGCTGCACACCCTCTACGGCCAGGCCGTGAAGGCGCAGACCAACTTCTTCATCGAGTATTTCGCCCTCGACCTGATCATGGACGAGGAGGGGCGCTGCCGCGGCGTGATCGCCATCGACCAGGCGACCGGCGAGATCCACCGCTTCCGCGCCGCCATGACGGTGCTCGCCACCGGCGGCTACGGCCGGGCCTACTTCTCGGCGACCTCCGCGCATACCTGCACCGGCGACGGCAACGCCATGGTGCTGCGGGCGGGCCTCGCGCTCGAGGACATGGAGTTCGTCCAGTTCCACCCGACCGGCATCTACGGCGCCGGCTGCCTCATCACGGAGGGCTCGCGCGGCGAGGGCGGCTACCTGACCAACTCCGAGGGCGAGCGCTTCATGGAGCGCTACGCCCCCTCGGCCAAGGATCTCGCCTCGCGCGACGTGGTCTCCCGCTCCATGACCATGGAGATCCGCGCCGGCCGCGGCGTCGGAAAGAACAAGGACCACATCTTCCTCCACCTCGACCACCTCGACCCGAAGATCCTGCACGAGCGCCTGCCCGGCATCTCGGAGAGCGCGAAGATCTTCGCCGGCGTCGACGTGACCAAGGAGCCGATCCCGGTCATCCCGACCGTCCACTACAACATGGGCGGCATCCCGACGAACTATCACGGCGAGGTGCTGACCCTGAAGGACGGCAACCCCGACCACGTGGTGCCGGGCCTGATGGCGATCGGCGAGGCGGCCTGCGTCTCGGTCCACGGCGCGAACCGCCTCGGCTCGAACTCGCTCATCGACCTCGTGGTGTTCGGCCGCGCCGCCGGCCTGCGCTGCGCCGAGACGGTGGAGAAGGGCGGCCGCCTGCCGGAGCTGCCGAAGGATTCCGCCGACAAGGCGCTGGGCCGTCTCGACAAGTTCCGCTACGCCAATGGCGGCACGCCGACGGCCGAGCTGCGCCTCGAGATGCAGAAGACGATGCAGAACAACTGCGCCGTGTTCCGCACCGGCGAGGTGCTGGAAGAGGGCAAGGGCCTGATCCACAAGGTCTGGGCCGGCGCCGAGGACGTGAAGGTCACCGACCGCTCGCTGGTCTGGAACACCGACCTCCTGGAGACCCTGGAATTCGACAACCTGATCGGTCAGGCGGTCGTCACCATGGAATCCGCGGCCAACCGCACCGAGTCCCGCGGCGCGCATGCCCGCGAGGACTTCCCGGATCGCGACGACAAGCAGTGGATGAAGCACACCCTGGCCTGGCTCGACCCCGACGCCCGCAAGGTCGCGATCGATTACCGGCCGGTCCACACCTACACGATGTCGAACGACATCGCGTATATCGAGCCGAAGGCCCGCGTGTACTGATGATCACGACTGGCTGGCCCCGACGGGGCCAGCCATCGCGCGGCGAATCCGTCCTCCCGCATCTTTTACAATCCGGCCGCCGCGAGCGGGTCCATCCGCCTCCGCTCCCTCGGATTGATCGCACCGATCAGGCATAGACAGATGGCCCAGTTCAACCTTCCCAAGAACTCCCAGTACACCGAGGGCAAGACCTGGCCGAAGCCGGCCGGGGCCAAGAACCTCCAGGAATTCCGGATCTATCGCTGGAACCAGGACGACGGCGCCAATCCGCGCATCGACACCTACTACGTCGATCGCGACGATTGCGGCCCGATGGTCCTCGACGCGCTGTTGTGGATCAAGAACAAGGTCGATGCGACCCTGACCTTCCGGCGTTCGTGCCGCGAGGGCATCTGCGGCTCCTGCGCCATGAACATCATGGGGCAGAACACGCTGGCCTGCACGCTCGGCATCGACGACTGCAAGTCGGGCCAGATCAAGATCTATCCGCTGCCGCACATGCCGGTGCTGAAGGATCTGGTCCCCGACCTGACCTCATTCTTCGCCCAGCACGCGGCGATCGAGCCGTGGCTGCAGACCGAGACGCCGTCGCCCGAGAAGGAGTGGCGCCAGACCCCCGAGGACCGTGCGCGGCTCGACGGGCTCTACGAGTGCATCCTGTGCGCCTGCTGCACCACCTCCTGCCCGAGCTACTGGTGGAACGGCGACCGCTTCCTCGGCCCGGCAGCCCTGCTCCAGGCCTATCGCTGGCTGATCGACAGCCGCGACGAGAACACCGGCGAGCGCCTCGACGGGCTGCACGACCCGTTCCGGCTCTATCGCTGCCACACCATCATGAACTGCGCCAACACCTGCCCGAAGGGCCTGAACCCGGCCAAGGCCATCGCCGAGATCAAGAAGATGATGGTGTCTCGCGAGGTCTGATCGACCCCGCGAACGCTCCGGGTGCGGCCGACTGGGTCCTGTCGGCCACACCCTCCCGAAAAGGCGCCTCCGGGCGCCTTTGTCGTTGGGGAAACCCCTGCACGCGCCCTCGCGGGATCGTATTTGCCGGGCACAACCGATCCTCGATGAACGGCCACCGGCCAGGCCGGGACTCCCGGACCGGGACCGCATTCTGGGCCGGGATTCTTGCAGGACCCCTCGATCAGGACCCCTCGATGCCGCGTCAGATCCTCTGCACCGTCGCCGCCCTGGCCCTCGCCGCGAGCGCCGGCGCCTGCTCCTCGTCGCGCTTCGATACCGGGCTCAACGCTTCGGCGCGGCCTGCTTCCCGCCCGGCCCGGCCGCTCGCGCCCGAGGAGCCGGATCTCGGCCCTGGCCTCTCCTCCGGCCCGGTGACCTCGGCCCCCCTGGCACCGCCGCCCGGCGCCGCCGCGGCTCCGTCCGGCCCGGTCGTCGCCAATCCCGGGGGTTCGATCATGGCGGAGGCGAGCCCGCCGCCGGTACAGCAGCAGGCTGCCATCGCGCCCCCGCCCCCCCCGGTGGTGGCGAGCGGCGGGCGCTCGGCCGTCGTCGGCGGCTGGACTGCCAAGGATGCCACCGGCGCGAGCTGCCGGGTCAACCTGGCGAGCACCCCGGCCCTCGACCTCTACAAGGCCTCGTCCACCGGCTGCGCCAACAAGGACCTCGCCAAGGTCACCGCCTGGGACTTTCGCGACGGGGAGGTCTACCTCTACCAGCCTGGCGGCACCGTCGCGGCGCGCCTGCGCCCGGCGGGCGGCGCCATGGACGGCGCCCTGTCGAAGTCCGGCGCGCCGCTGGCCATGGTGCGCTGAACCGCTACTCCGCCGCACTGAGCCGGAAGGCGGGCCGCGGCGGCACCGCCTCGCCGGCCATGCGCCGGCAATCCGCGATGGTGGAGCGGGCGGTCTCGATCGCGATCATCACCGCGGCCATGGTGCGGGTGTCGGTCTCGCGCTCGCGGGTGTAGCGCACCACGTCGGCGGCGAGGGTGTCGACCTCGCCCGTCAGGGCGTCGAGGCCGGCCGCGTCGGCCCGGCGGGCCTCGGCCAGGATCTCGAGCAGGCGGTCCATCACCACGTCGATGCGCTCGCGCCGCAGGCGCCGCAGCCGCTGGCGCAGCCAGGCGAGAGCCGAGCCGAAGCCGCCGCCGAGCACCGCCAGCAGGTAGATCCAGTCGCCGTAGCGCTCGATGAAGCCCTGCTGCTCGCGCTCGTAATAGTCGATGGCGCCCGGATGGATCGGCAACCGCGCGCTCGTCGCCTCGGCGGTGGTCTCGTAGGCCGGCGCCGCGACGTAATCCGCCGCCGGCGTCGCGTCGGAGAGGCGCGAACGCAGCTCGAACAGGTGCTGGGTCACGTCGGCTGCCACGGTGCGGCTCATCGAGGCCTTGGCCATCAGCCGGTAGGAGGCGCCGACGGTCTTCACCTCCTCCTCGGGCACCTTCGGGCTGCCGCCGAACAGCCCGGCCGGCACCGTCACCGCCTGGAGCCGGGGCAGGCGCTCGATGATCGCCGGCCCGTCCTCGACGCCGACGAAATCGACCTTGCGGGTCCGGCTCGCCGCCTGGACCGTGCCGACGAGGCGGAGCGCCATCGGGGCGGCGGGCGCGATCACCGCGACCACCGCGTCGATGCGCTTCTGCGCGAAGGCGCTGGCGAGATCCTCCTCGGCGAGCGGCACGAGCCGCACCTGACCGGCCGGGATCGGGCCGGTGCCGCCCTCCTGGAGGGTGAGGCCGTAATAGCCCATCAGGCTCTTGAGGAGCCACAGATCGGCGTCGCGATGCGCCACGATGCCGAGGCGCTTGCGGGCCAACCCTGGGAAGGTCGTGATGCCGGAGGGCGCCGGCGAGGCGATCAGCATCGCCTGGTCGCGCAGGATCGCCAGCGTCAGGCCGTTCGCCGGCAGGTCGACATCCGGCCGCACCACCGCGAGGTCGGCACGCCCCTGCTCCAGCGCCTTGGCGCTCTCGCGCACGTCGTCGAAGGGCAGGATCCGCAGGCGCACGCTCTTGTGCGTGCTCGTCAGGGCCTCCGCATAGGCGCGGATCAGCGCCGGCTCGGTGCCGTCCCGCGGAGCCACCGCGATGGTGAGCGTGGTCGCCTGCAGCACGTAGAGCGCCACCGCCGCCGCGATGGTCAGCACCAGGCTGGTGACCAGGAAGATGCGCTCGGGGCGGAACGCTCTCGTCATCGTGCGGACACGCCCTCCCTCGACGACCGGGGTCTCGATTGGATGAAACCGGGGGAGGGCGCTCCGGGTTGCGCGGCGTGCGTGTCGCAGGGAGAGGCCCGCCTACGGATTGACCCGCACCCCCACCAGATACGTATCCGAATGATAGCTCGACCCGACCGCCGTGCTGCTCAGCAATTCGCGGACGTAGCTCGCCCGGAACCCGAGCCAGCGGTTGAGGCGGTAATCGAGCTTGACGCCGGCGCTGTAGCCCTGCTCGCGGATGCTGGTGCCCTGGTAGTCGTTGCTGATCAGCGTGCCGGTGAGGGTCAGGCGCAGGTTGCGGCGCAGGTCGTGGGTCAGCTCGGCGACGGCGGTGCGGGTGAGGATGCCGCTCGCCCCCGGCACGATGGTCTCGATCACGCCGGTCGAGGCGCCGAGCCGCAGCGAGGTGAGGGCGGTCGCCGCCCAGGTCACCGAACCGTCGATCACCGGCCCGGTGACGTCGCGCAGCCGGCTGTCGGCGTAGTGGCGCGACAGGTAGCCGCCCGAGACCTCGCCGGCCAGAAGCCGGCTCAACTCGAAGCTGGTCCCGGCGCGCAAGGTCACGCCGTCGGAATCGCGCCGCAGGCCGGATTGGTCGACCGCGACATCGTGGACCCGCGTGTCGAGCAGGGTGTCGACGAAGGGGGTGAAGCCGGGGCGGATCTCGTAGCCGGTGCGCAGGCGCAGGCCGTACTGGTTGGCGTTGCGGTCGTCCTGGCGCAGGAGGGTGCCGTCGGCGAGCTGGGCGTTCTCGAAGGTCTGGCGATCGACGAGGCCCGCCACCGTGACCTGCAGCCGGTTGAAGGTCTGCGTCGCCCCGACGGTGCCGCCGTAGGCGGCGACGAGCGGCCGGTCGCGGACCTGGGCGTTCAGGTCCGGGCTGCCGGCGCGCTGGGTCGAGATGGCGTAGCGGCCCTCGACGTCGACCCGCGTGTCGCGGGCGACGTCGAGGCGCAGGCGCATCGCGCCGTCGCCGTCCGGCCGGTTGGCGTTGCGGTTGTCCGGATAGTCGAAATAGCCGAAGCGGGCCTCGCCGGTGAGCGAGTGGGACGACCAGTCGCTCTCGACGCGCAGCTCGCCCTGGCTGCGCAGGGCCATCGAGCCGCGGCGATAGATCGAGCGGTCGGGGTTGGAATCGTAGCCGACGCTCTGCTGGAGGGCCGGGAACAGGGTGAGGCCGCCGACCCGGATGCCGAGCGGCCCGTAGGGGTCGAGGGGATCGATCGAGCGCCGGCGCAGGAGGGGCGTCGCCCCGGCGAGGTCGGACAGCCCCGAAACAGGGACCTGCACGGTGGGGCGCAGGCGCAGGTCGTCGGCCACGCCCTGCTGGGTCGCCTGGCGGGTGACGGCCGTGGTGGGCGCGCGCGTCCGCCGCGGCAGGGGCGTGCGCGGCCGGGCGCCGGAGCGGGAGGCGGGACCCGGACGTCCGACGCCGCGGGCCAGGCCGCCAGGCTGCGCCGCACCGGCGCTGCGCAGGGCGAAGGTGCCGGGATCCTGGCCGCCCGGGAGCGGGCCGGCCAGGGTGGGATCCGTCGCCTGACCCAAATCCGCTGCCGCGGTCTGGGCCTGCGCCGGCCCCGTACCGAGCAGGGAGGCCGCCAGCGCCAAGGCCGCGAGTCCGGGGCCGGCCTGTCCGGGTGTTCGCCGCTCGTCCGCCACGGGCCTGACGCTCCGATCCGCCCCGTCACGTTCGACGGGCCATCATGGTTAAGAGCGTTACAACAGTGAGGGTTAAGTCCCCGTAACTGGCCCCGGGACAGGATTGTCCCTGCGGACGGATCCCTCTCTCACGGCTCCGGCGGGCTCGCATCGCCGGGGCCGAGGGCGCGCTGCATCAGCACGGTGTCGAGCCAGGTGCCGTGCTTCCAGCCGACGGACGTCAGCACCCCGACGGGCCGGAAGCCGCAGGCGGCGTGCAGGGCGATCGAGGCGGCGTTGTGCGAATCCCCGATCACCGCCACCATCTGGCGAAAACCCGACGCCGTCGCCTGCGTGATCAGCTCCTCCAGCAGGCGCCGCCCGAGGCCGCGCCCGGCCTGGTCCGGCCGCACATAGACGGAATTCTCCACGGTGCCCCGATAGGCCGGCCGGGTCCGGTAGGGGCCCGCATAGGCGTACGCCACGATCTCGCGGCCCGAGGCCATCCCCGCCCGCTCGGCGACCAGATAGGGATAGCCGCCCGCGACCAAAGCCGCCCGGCGCCGGCCCATCTCGGCCTCGTCCGGCGGCTCGAGCTCGAACGAGGCCCGGCCGGTGGCGACCGCGCGGGCGTAGATCGCCGTCACCGCGGCAAGGTCGGCCTCCGCGCAAGGCCGCAGGATCACGTCGTCGATCGGGGCCCCATCGTCCTGCGCCATCGCGGTCGTCCATCCGGTGGAAACGCGGAATCCCGCACCTTCTGGCGGGCCCGGCGAAACCTTATATTCGGGGCATGTCGCATTCACCCCCCGGACGCCCAGCGGTCCGCCGCCTCGACCCGGTCCTCGTCGACCGCATCGCCGCCGGCGAGGTCGTCGAGCGGCCGGCCTCGGCCGTCAAGGAGCTGGTCGAGAACGCGGTCGATGCGGGGGCCTCCAGCATCGCGGTGACGATCGCGGCCGGCGGGCGCAAGCTGATCCGGGTCGTCGACGACGGCGGCGGCATGAGCGCGGAGGATCTCGCCCTCGCGGTCGAGCGCCACGCCACCTCGAAGCTGCCGGACGGCGATCTCGAGCGCATCGACACCCTGGGCTTCCGCGGCGAGGCCCTGCCGTCGATCGGTGCGGTGGCGCGGCTCGCCATCACCTCGCGGGTGCCGGGCGCCGAGAGCGGCCACAGCATCGTGGTCGATGCCGGCCACAAGGGCCCGGTGCGGCCGGCCTCCGCCCAGCCCGGGACCCGGATCGAGGTGACGGACCTGTTCGCCGCCACCCCGGCGCGGCTGAAATTCCTGAAATCCGACCGGGCCGAGGCGACGGCGGTCGGGGAGATCCTGCGCCGCCTCGCCGTCGCCCACCCGCAGATCCGCTTCACCCTCGCGGGCGAGGGCTCCTCGTCCTCCGGCCTCGTCTTGCCGGCCGAGACCGGGCCGGGCTCGTGGCTGCGCCGCCTCGTCGCGGTGCTGGGACCGGAATTCGGCCAGAACTCGGCGCCCTTGAGCCTGGAGCGCGAGGCCTTCGCCCTCGACGGCCATGTCGGCCTGCCGACCTTCCACCGGGCCGCGGCCACCCACGTGCATTTCGTCGTCAACGGCCGGCCGGTGCGCGACCGGCTGCTGCTCTCGGCGGTGCGGGGCGCCTATGCCGACGTGATGGCTTCCGACCGCCACCCGGTCCTGGCGCTGGCGCTCACCTGCGACCCGGCCCTCGTCGACGTCAACGTCCATCCGGCCAAGACCGAGGTGCGCTTCCGCGATCCCGGCCTGGTGCGCGGGCTCATCGTCAGCGCCATCCACGAGGCCCTGCGACGGGAGGGCGGGCGCAGCTCCGGCACGGTGGCGGCCCGCACCCTGGAGAGCCTGCGGCCGGCGATTGCGCCGGTGCCGGCGCTTGCGCCGGTGCCGGCCTCTGCCGCCGCGGAACGCCGGCCCGCGAGCCTGTTCGCGCGCCGCGACGAGACGGCGCCGTCCCAGCCTGCCGGCTCGGGCCGGCCGGAGGAATTCGAGCGCGACTTCGGCCGCGATCTCGGCTCCGCGCCCTGGGAGGCCCGCGAGCCGGACCAGGCGGCCTATGAGGGACCGCCCTCCGCCGGGGGCTTCGGCGACGGGCACCAGGCGCAGTTCTCGGGTGACCTCGCCCTGCCGAGCGCCGACCAGCGCGTGCGGGCAGCCGAGGCGACCGTCCATCCGGCCGAGCAGCATCCCTTAGGCGCCGCGCGGGCGCAGCTGCACGAGACCTACATCGTCGCCCAGACCCGGGACGGCATCGTCATCGTCGACCAGCACGCCGCCCACGAGCGGCTGGTCTACGAGCGGTTGAAGCGCGAGCGGGCGGGCGGGGGCATCGCCCGCCAGATCCTGCTGATCCCCGAGGTGGTCGAGCTCGATCCGGTCGAGGCCGACCGGCTCGCCGGTGCCGCGGAGTCCTTGCAGGATCTCGGCCTCGTGCTCGAAGCCTTCGGCCACGGGGCGGTGCTGGTGCGGGAGGTGCCGTCCGCCCTGGCCGGCGGATCCTTGCGCGGGCTCCTCACCGACGTGGTCGACGCGCTCGTGGAGGGCGGGGCCGACCCGCTCGCCCGCCGCCTCGACGCCGTCCTGTCCCGGATGAGCTGCCACGGCTCGATCCGCGCCGGCCGCCGCCTGCGGCCGGAGGAGATGAACGCGCTCTTGCGCGAGATGGAGGCGACGCCGTTCTCCGGCCAGTGCAACCACGGCCGGCCGACCTATGTCGAATTGAAGCTGTCGGACGTGGAGCGGCTGTTCGGCCGGCGCTGAGCCGCGCCTCCCGCCAGGGAGCCGCGGGGAGGGCCTTCCAGACCGCCCGGCCCTCGCCTACCTTTGCGCTGATCCCATCCCCGGAGTCCCGGCATGCCCGTGGCGCGGCGCGGCGCGTTCATCGACCTCGACGGCTATGACCGTCTCTGCGCGCAGGCAGAGGACGGCGAACGGCTCGAATACATCGACGGCCAGGTCTTCCGCATGATGGTCGGTGGCTCAACCGCGCATCATGCCCTGACCCGGCGCCTCGACAACCTCATCGCGGACCGCCTTGCCCCCGATGGCCCTTGCGCGTCGTTCCGCGAGACGATGCGGCTCGAGGCCGGCGCGGCGCGGTTCTACCCGGACGTCTTCGTCTCGTGTGGCGGCCGTGTCGTGCCCGATCCGGACATGAAGGGCGTGGCGTCCGCAATCGTCATCCTGGAGGTCCTGTCCCCCTCGACCGAGCGCTACGACCGCGGCCGGAAGTGGCTCGCATACCAGAGCCTGCCCGACCTCCGCCATTTCGTCCTCGTCGCCCAGGATCAGCGCCGGATCGAGGCGTTCCATCGCGAGGGCACCGGATGGCGCTACGAACTCCTCCAGGCGCCGGACGCCGCCCTCCGGCTCGACGCGGTCGCCGTCGACCTGCGGCTCGACGAGATCTACGCGGTCGTCCCGATGCTCGCGACGGAGAGCCACGATCGCCCGCCGCGCCCCGTCTTCGGGCCGGCTCACCTCGCGCGCATCGCCGGCCTGAAGGGCCTCGCCGTCTCCCGCGGCGTCGAGGCCCTCCTCGCCGAGCTGGATGGCGACGAATGCGCGGCGGCGGTCACGGTTCTCGTCGGCATGGCGGGCCCGCCGGCGAAGGAGCCGTGGAAGGCGGTCCTGCCGGAGAGGCTGCATCACAGGCTGGACACGGCCCTGCACGGGGCGGCGTGATGCCGATCCGTGCCGGCCTGGTCGGTCGGATTCCCGGCCTCTCGATCGTCCTCGAATCGCAGCTCTCGCATGTGGAGCATCCGCTCGCCCGGCGTCGAGACCAGCCGAGTGCCACTCTGAACAATCGGTCGCAGTACCTTTCAGTACAGGCGTGGGGCGTTTCGGTTTTGTTACATTGAAATCTCCGGTATAGAAAGCTCGAACGAGCACCAAAGCTCGAGAGCCTGTTTGGGAAGGCCTCTCCTCCGACGGATCCGGGCGACGCGCGGCGTCGCAGCCGGGCCCGATGCCTGCGGCCGACGTCCCCGCGCCTGATCGAGCCGGCCCGAAGTCCGGCACGGGATTCCATCCCGCAAAGGACGACATCCCGCACGAGGAGACGCTCCCATGGACATCCGCAAATGCGCCGCCGAGGCGATCGGCACCTTCTGGCTCACCTTCGCCGGCTGCGGCAGCGCCGTCGTCGCGGCGGCCTTCCCGCAGGTCGGCATCGGCCTGCTCGGGGTCTCGGCCGCCTTCGGCCTCACCGTCGTCACCATGGCCTACGCGATCGGTCACATCTCCGGCTGCCACCTCAACCCGGCGGTGACGATCGGGCTCGCCGCGGGACGGCGCTTCCCGGGCCGGGATATCGTCCCCTACATCGTGTCGCAGCTCGTCGGCGGCGTCGCGGCGGCGGGCCTGCTCTACGTGATCGCCTCCGGCGCACCGGGCTTCGACCTCGCCAAGGGCTTCGCCGCCAACGGCTATGGCGAGCACTCGCCGGGGCAGTACTCCCTCGTCGCGTGCTTCCTCGCCGAGGTGGTGCTGACCCTGATGTTCCTGTTCGTGATCATGGGGGCGACCCACGGCAAGGCGCCGGTGGGCTTCGCCCCGCTGGCGATCGGGCTCTGCCTCACCCTCGTCCACCTCGTCGGCATCCCGATCACCAACCTGTCGGTCAACCCGGCCCGCAGCACCGGCCCGGCGCTGATCGTCGGCGGCTGGGCGGTGGCGCAGCTCTGGCTGTTCTGGGTCGCGCCGGTCATCGGCGGGGCTCTCGGCGGCATCCTGTATCGCTGGCTCAGCGAGGAGCCCGCGGCGCAGGTCACCGGCATGCCGACGGCCGCCGCGACGCACTGAATGCCGGCGCGCCTCTGCATCGACGCGTCGATGCAGAGGCGTTCGGTGCCGGCGGCGCAGAGTCGGACGGGATAGGCCGGCACCGTCGAACGATCCCGTTCGAAGGCGCTGCGGGACGAGTGCGCGGGCGGCCGGTTGACGTCAGCGGGCCGCCACCTCGTCGAGGCGCCCGGCCGGATCGTGAGGTTCGAGGCCGCGCCGGTCGCGGGCATCGCCCACGACCCGGCCGGGCACGCCGACCACCAGGGCGAAATCCGGCACGTCGCCGCCGACGACGGCGCCGGCGCCGATCATCGCGCCGCGGCCGATCGTGACGCCGGGCAGCACCGTGGCGCGCGAGCCCAGGGACGCGCCCGGACCGATCCGGGTCGGCCGCGCGCCGTCGGCCGGGACGGTGCCGCCTTCCGCGTGGCCGATCACCACCCCGTGGCCGACGAACACGCCCTCGCCGAGCTCGACCGAGGGGCCGAGCACGCTGTGCGAGGAGACCTTGCAGCGCGCGCCGACGCGGCTGCCCGCCCGGATCTGCACGAAGGGTCCGATCCGGGCGCCGGCGCCGATGCGACAGCCCGCGAGATCGACGAGGTCCGGATGCGTGATGCTGGCGCCCTCCTCGAGGGAGATGTCGGTGATCGGCATGCGGGCGGGCTCCGGTCTGTCGTCGCGCGAGACGTCTTTGCGCGTCGACCCGGAGCCTAGGCTGCGGCCGAGCCGCCCGGCAGCACCGGCTTTGGGGGCGCCCGTCCGGGCCTCTCTCGACCGGCCGGGGCGGGTGGCGCGGGCCGGTCGTGACCCGTCCGGGGGATGCGCCTCCTCCTTCGGAAGGGGGCCGACGCGGTCGATCCGCCCCGAAAGGCGAGGGGGGAGCCGATCGGGCTTAATCCCGCCTCCGCCGCCCGGGCGCCCCGGGGCCAAGCCTACGCCGTTCCGCGGCGTTCCGGCCCTGGCTGCGCCGGACGTACATCTCTGAGGGTCACGGGCGGATCCTCGGGGTCGAGAGATTCCGGGTGTCCGCCCGCGGCGGCCACCAGCGCCCGCGGGGGAGCCGCCGAATCCAGGATCCCCCGCCGCGGTCGAGCCGAAGAGAGCGCGATCTTGCTGAACAACCCGATCTGGACCGACCCGTCCCTGGCCCCGCGCCTCCGGGACGACCCGCCGGAGACGCGCACGCTCGAGGTCCGCGACATCCTCGCGTTCCTGCGTCGGCGCCGCGCCCGCATCCTCGCCTGTGCCCTCGCGGGGGCGGCGCTCGGCGCGCTCTACGCGCTGGCCTCGACCCCGGTCTACACCGCCCGGGCGCAGCTGGTGATCGATTCCAAGATGCCGCCGCTCTTCGCCGAAGCCGGCGGCGATGCGCGCACCGCCATCGATACCGGCCAGATCGCCAACCAGGTGGCGATCCTGCGCTCCGAGAAGGTCGCCCGGATGGTGATCGACAAGCTCGGCCTGCGGGGCGATCCGGAATTCGCCGGCTCGCCGCTCCGGCTCCCGGCCTGGGCCGCGGCGGCGCAAGGCCGCGCGGCTGCCCTGTTCGAGAGCGCCCGCGCGGCCTTCAAGGGCGCGACCGGGCGCGCCGAGGCCGAGGTCGACAGCGGCCTCGAGGCGGAACGGCGCCTGCTCGACACCTTCGCGGCAAGGCTCGACGTGCGCCGCGCCGGCCTCGCCTATGCGCTGGACATCACCTTCTCGGCCCGCGATCCGCAGAAGGCGGCCGACATCGTCAACGCCGTGGTGGAGCAGTTCCTGCGGGAGAAGATGGAGGCCCGCGTCGAGGCCTCGCGCTTCGCCACCGACTGGCTCAACGAGCGCGTCGACCGGTTCCGGACCCAGATGAACACGGCGATCCGCGCCGTGCAGGAATTCCGCGCCACGCACAATTACCGCATCCGGCGCGGCCGGCGCGACGAGGCCGACGGGCCGGTGGCGAGCGCGGGCACGCAGATCGTCCCCCGGGCCCCGGCCGACGACGAGCCCGGCACGCTGGAGGAACTGGAATCCGCCGCCGAGACCTCGCGCAAGGTCTATGAGAGCCTGCTGGTGGTGCTGGCCGAGGCGGTGCAGCGCCAGAGCGCCCCGGTCGCCGATTCCCGGGTCATCACCGCGGCGACCCGGCCGCTCTTCCGCTCCAATCCGGGCCTGCGGCTGACCATGCCGGCCGGCGCGGTGGCGGGAGCCGGGCTGTTCGTGATGGTCGGGGTCGCGGGCCTGCTCCTCGACGGGCGCGCCCGCTCCCGGCGCCAGGTCCGGGCGGCGACCGGGCGGGCCTGCCTCGGCTGGATCCCGGCCCGGCCGGATGCGCGTCCGGGGCTTCGCCGCCGCGGCCTGACCGACGAGGCGCGGCTCTGTGCCGGGCTGGCGGAGGGGCTGCAATGGACCCGGCTCTCCCTCGCCTCGGCGAACCACGCCGCGCCCTTGCGGACCATCGGCCTCACGGCGGCGGGGCGCACCTGCGGGCGCACCAAGGCGCTCGCGGCGATCGAGCTCGCCCGGCTCTACGCCGCCGCGGGCGCCCGCGCCCTGGTGATCGATGCCGACGCCGCCGACCCGGTGCTGCGCGCGCACGAGGCGGGCGAGGGGATCGTCGCGGATCTGCGCGGCTTCGGCACCCGGGCCTCCGAGACATGGCGCAGCGAGTCCTGGCGTGCGCACGTCACGGCGCTCGCCGACGGCTGCGACGTGCTGCCGCTCGCCCACGAGGCGCTGCCGTCGCCGCACTGGCTCGGCTCGCCCGCCATGGAGGCGCTGCTCACCAGCCTCTGCGACGCCTACGACGTGGTGATCGTCGACCTGCCGCCGGTCGGCCGCTCGGCCGCCACCGTGGCGCTGGCGCCGCTCCTCGATGGCGTCGTGCTGATGACCGAGTGGGGCCGCACCCCCCTGCGCACCCTGACCGAGGCCTGCGAGGCCCTGGAACACGCCCGCGCCCGGATCCTCGGCACGATCACCACGGAGGTCGACCGAACCGCCCTCAACGGTTGAGGCGCGGCCTCCAAGCCTCGCCAATCGCCCGCCAGTCAGGCATATCGTGCATGATTGGCGGGCAAATCGGCATGATGACGCCGGTTGCATGCGAAGTGCGCATATCGCAACTGCGAGATCGACGATTGTTGCGACGCAACATCGGAGGCATGGTCACGGACAGGAACCACAGAGTTCCAGTCCACCTCCCACTGCGGAGCCGAAACCATGGCCTCCTCCCCGTCGATCGCCGCGACCCGTCCCATCGCTCCCGCCACGGCTTCGTCCAAGCCGGGCCTGTTCGCCAAGATGCTGCGCCTCTGGGCCGAGCATAACCGCCGCGTCACCGAGTTCGGGATCCTGCCGCTCTGATCCAGGTCGTCCGGCGGGGGCGTGCCGACCGTCCGCACGAGGCTCCTCGACCGGACCGACGCTGTTCACAGGCTCCGCGTCGTCCCGGGGCTCACCGAAGGCGAGAGCCCGGGGTAACCCGATGAGGTGGCGAGGGAAGCGGCGCGTTCCGCGCCGCTGCTTCACGACGCCGTCCCGACCTGCTCACGCCGGACCGCTCACCTCCGGCTCATGCGCCCGGCGTCCGGTGATCCGCACGACCATCGGCTCGGCGAGCGCGTGGTAGAGCCCCTCCGGGCAGACCAGCTTCGAGGCCGCGTCGGCGATGAGCGCCGCGACCATCAGGGGAATCACCAGGGCGTGGTTCTCGGTCATCTCCGCCACGATGACGAACGAGGTGATCGGCGCCTGCAGCACGCCGGTCAGGTAGGCCACCATCCCGACCAGCACCACGGCCCCGACCGGCACGTCCGCGAACAGGCGCGCGATCTCGGCGCCCAGGCCCGCCCCGACCGCGAGGGAGGGGGCGAACAGCCCGCCCGGGATGCCGCTGATCGACGACAGGGTCGTGGCGACGAATTTCAGCGGACCGAACCAGGCATGGGTGTCGGCATGACCGTGCAGCAGCCCCTTCGCCTGCTCGTAGCCGGTGCCGTAGACGTGCCCGTCGGTGGCGAGCCCGCACAGGGCGACGCCGAGGCCGCAGAGGGCCGCGAACAGCACCGGCTGGCCTGAGACGAACCGCCCCGCGAGGCCGGGCAACCCGCGGGAGACCGCGATGACGATGCGGCTGAACAGCCCGCCTGCGAGCCCGCCGAGGAGCCCGCAGAGCGGCACCACGGCCCAGGCCCGGAGCGGCAGGGTGTCGGCGGTCGTGCCGAAATAGGTGTAGTTGCCGACCAGCGCCAGCGAGGTCAGGCCCGCCGCGATGATCGCCCCGAGGATCAGGCTCGAGGTCTTGGCCTCGTAGGAGCGGCTGAGCTCCTCGATGCCGAACACGATGCCGGCGAGCGGCGTGTTGAAGGCCGCCGCCACCCCGGCGGCCCCCCCGGCCAGCAGCAGGCCGCGCTGGCGCTCCGGCGCGAGCCGCCCGGCCGCCGCCATCAGGGCGGCGCCGACCTGCACCGTCGGCCCCTCGCGCCCGGTCGAGGCGCCGCAGAGGAGTCCTAAGCTCATCACCACGATCTTGCCGGCGGCAGTCCGCAGGGAGACCAGCGGATGACGGAGGCCCGCATCCTCGATGTCGCGGGCGGCGATCACCTGCGGGATGCCGCTGCCTTGCGAGTTCGGGAAGACCGTGCGGGCGAGGAGCGCCGCGATTCCGAAGCCCAGGGGTGTGAGGACGAGCGCGACCAGCGGCGAGATCCCGAGCACGGCCCGGAATCCGGCCTGCGCCGCATCGGCGAGGACCGCCATCAGCACCGCCGCGGCCCCGACCGCGATGCCCCCGATCACGAACAGCCCGCGCCGGACCCAGAGCCCGGCGAGATCCCGCGACCCGGACAGCCGCCCCTGCAAACCCCGCACGCGCCGTACACTCCCAAGACCCGGACCGCCGGCCACCTTGGACGAAACCGCCGGGAATGCGAAGCTCGACCGAGGCAGGACGGGTAGGAGGACACGGCATGCGGGTGCTGGTGGTGGGAGCCGGCGCGACCGGCGGGTATTTCGGGGCCAGGCTCGCGGCGGCGGGGCGCGACGTGACCTTCCTGGTCAGGCCGGCCCGGGCGGCGCGTCTGGCCGAGGGTGGCCTCTCGGTGAGGAGCCCGCTCGGCGATTTTCGCGTCGAGCGGCCCGCCACCGTGACGGCGGGTGCGATCGCCGGACCCTTCGACCTCGTGCTCCTGAGCTGCAAGGCCTACGACCTAGGCAGCGCCCTCGACGACGTCGCCCCGGCGGTCGGACCCGGCACGATGGTCTTGCCGATCCTCAACGGTCTCGCCCATCTCGACGCGCTCGACGCGCGCTTCGGGCCGGAGCGGGTGCTCGGCGGCTCCTGCGCCATCGCGGCGACGCTGTCGCCCGAGGGCGAGATCGTGCAGATGAGCGAGCTGCACGCGCTCACCTTCGGCGAGCGGGACGGGACGCGCCCGGAGCGCATCGCCCGCGTCGCCGGCATCATGGAGGGGGCGGGCTTCGCGGCTCGCCTGAGCGAGACGATCCTGCTCGAGATGTGGGAGAAGTGGGTCTTCCTGGCGACGCTGGCCTGCGGCACCTGCCTGATGCGGGCCCCGGTCGGCGACATCGTGGCGGCACCCGGCGGGCGTGCGGTGATGCTCGGCCTGCTCGACGAGTGCCGCGGCATCGCGGCGGGAGCCGGCCACGCGCCGCGGGACAGGTTCCTGGAGACCAGCCGCGGCACCCTGACGGCGGAAGGCTCCCGCTTCACCGCCTCGATGCTGCGCGACATCGAGAGGGGCGCCCGGATCGAGGCCGACCACATCGTCGGCGACCTGCTGGCCCGCGGCCGCCGGGCGGATCCGGCGGGGGCGTGGCCGCACCTCGCGACCGCCTATGCCCACCTCAAGGCCTACGAGGCCCGGCGGGCGCGGGAGCAGGGCTGAGCGCCGGCCTCACCGGACGACTTTCCCGGGCCGGAGCGGATCCCGCTCCGGCCCGGCGGCGCGGCTGGGGGCCTACCGCATCAGGAAGGTCTGGTTCGCCCCGCCATGGCAGGTCCACGCCTGCACCGCGGCGCCGGCCTGGTACGAGATTCCCGCGACGTCGAGGCAGAGACCGGTGTTGTAGACCGAGGTGAGGGCGTTGCCGGTCCCCTGTGGCTTCGACGTCCAGGCCTGGTTCGTCCCGCCGTGGCAGGCCCACTGATAGATCGGCGAGCCCGAGGTCGGCACCTTCGCCAGCGAGAGGTCGAGGCACTTGCCCGAGGCCTTGTTGACATAGGCGAGGGCGCCGTTGCTCGGGGTGCTCGTCCAGGTCTGCTCCGCCGAGCCGTTGCAGGCCTGCTGCGTGACGGCGCCGCCGTCGCTGCGGTCGCCGGACGCGATCGACAGGCACATCCCCGAATGGGCCGCCTTCAGGACAGAGGCCGTGGGAATCAGGCCCGTGGCCGGACAGAATGATGCGTCCTGGTTGTAGCTCTGACCACCATCCGGCTTGGCGATGTAGAAGCCGAAGTTCTGGTGGCGCAGGTAATAGCCGGGCCAGTCGATCGACTCGTAGGACGTGCAGGTCCCGGTGTTGCAGCCGCAGGTCCCGGCGAGGCCGGGGCGTGGGATGAAGGTCGCGCCGCGCTTGAACACGTCGCCGCCGTCATGGGCCTGCTGGACGATCTGGAAGTTCTGGTGGCGCAGGTACTGGCTGGCATTGGTGCTGGCCTGGAACGACACGCCCTGTCCGGCCAGTCCCGGCACCTGCCGGAACGTCGCCTGCTGGCGGTCATTCGCATTGGCCGGCACGACGAGGCGGGCGGTGCCGCCGAGATTGGTCAGGTAGCTCGTCGGATAGTTGCTCGCCTGCAGGCTCACCGCGGCGCCGGTGGCGACGCCCGTGCCGGTCCCGCCGGTGCCGCCACTCGTGCCGCCACTCGTGCCGCCACTCGTGCCGCCACCCGTGCCGCCGCCGGTGGACCCGCCGGTCCCGCCGCCCGCCTGGCCGCCCGTCTGGACGGCCACGGCCGGCGCCGTCACCTGGCTCGGCGCCGCGACGCCGGCGCCGAGCGCCACGATCACACCCGGGGAGGGCACGCCCTTCTGGTCGATCGCGACCACCTGGTAGTAGCCGGGCGGCGCGATGCCGGCGGAGGGCGGCGCCTGCATCGTCACGGCATTGCCGGACTGGGTGAAGGTCGCGACGATGCGGCGCTGGCCCGAGTTGAAGCTGTGCGTCACCGCGCTCAGGCCCACCAGCACCACCTGCGACAGGCCGCTCGGCGAGCTCAGCTCGAATTGCAGCGGCTGGCCGTGCTGGAGCTGCACGGTGGAGAGGCTGACGATCTGCGGCCGCGGGGCGATCGCCGTCTTGCCGTTCACGGTGGTGAACAGGTAGGGCGGGTAGAACACCTCGGCGTTCTGGTTGCTGACCGGCCCCGGCGCGCCGCCGCCGGCGACGAGGAGGGCGCCGTTCTGCATCAGGATCGCGGTCGAGTGGTAGCCGCGATAGACCGAGCCCGAGGCGCCGGCCGACCAGCGCCCGGTGCGCGGATCCCAGATCTCCGATTGCAGCACGGCGTCGCCGCCGGCCCGGTCGTTGAACTTGCTGCCGCCGGTGACCGCGACCTGCCCCGTGGGCAGCACCGTGGCGTTGGCCCAGGCGCGCCCGACGCTCATCGGGCTGGTGTCGGTCACCACCGGGTTGCCGGTGGTGATGTCGATGATCGAGGCGCGGCTGCTCGACAGGAAGCCGTTGCCGTTGTCGTAGCCGTTGCCGCCGACCTGGAGGATCTTGCCGGTGTCGAACATCGCCGCGGTCGAGACCGGGCCGACATTCGGCGCGTCGGTCGCCGAGGCGGCGTTGCGCTGCGGCTCCTTGAAGGTCATCGCCGTGACGGAGCCGTTACCGGCGGGGTCGAGGACCCACATCTTGTCGGCGGTGATGCCGAACACCTTGCCGTTCGGGGCGACCCAGGCGCGGGGATACCACCACCTGTTGTTCTCGGGCCCGAACGCGTCGCGGCTCTTGGCGCCGAACAGGCTGTTCCACTTCTGACCGTCGTAGAGCTCCGGGGTCATCCCGGTCATCAAGCCCTTGTCGATGCTGCCCTGGGGATCGGAGTAGCTGCCCTGGTAGGGGTAGGAGCCGCCCATGATGAGCTGCTGGCCGTTGGGCAGCGTCAGCATGGTCGAGTAGTAACGGTCATTGGCGAGCCGGGCCGTGACGGCGAACGCACCGTTCGCGCCGTTCGGGGTGCTGCTGACGACGAGGCTGCCCTTGTCGTTGCCGTTGTCGAAGATGCCGCCGGAGGTCATCAGCGTTCCGTCGGGGCGCAGGGCCTGCGCGCTGCAGAAGCTGTTGACGCCGCCGACGCCGGTATAGGTGGTGTAGCCCTGACCAAGGCCCTTGGACGGATCCCAGAAGGTGAAGGTCCGGCCGTCCTGGACGCCGGGATTGCCGACGGGAGTTCCGTACGACACGATCCGGCCGCTCGGCATCATCGCGACGGAGATGGCGTTGATCGGCCAGCTCTGCACGCCGGACCACAGGCCCATCGCCGGGGCGGAATCGGGCAGCGGCAGGCCGGCCATCAGCGGATCGGCGACCTGGTTCACCACGATCCGGAATTGTGCGGCCTGTGCCGGGGCGAGGAGGCCCGTCGCCAGCATCGTGGCGGAGAGGAGGGCGGCGTCGTGCAGGCGTCTGCGGGGCGGGCGGGGGACGATCACGGATGTCATGGTGCTGGGCCTGCGTTTCGGAGAACGGGTGAGGACTTCGACCGCAGCCGCGCGGATGGTCCGCCGCTCCGGCACGCCGATGTCCTGTGTGAGGGAGCACGACCGATGGTCGTGATCCGCGGGCCGGATGATCCCTGGCATCGACAGGGCCGGCCGGGCGCGTGGCGCCGGGCCAAGTTCTCAGTCTAGAAACGATAGATGTTGCGGTCGGCGCCGACGATGATCGCGCGTTGCGCGTTGGGGATCGTAACGGCGGTCGCCCGGACGTTGGTGTTCAGCTGCGTCCAGGCTTCGACCGCGTTGTCGCCGACCTTGCGCCACAGCGTTCCCACATCCGAGTTGACGACCATGACGCTGCCGTCGGGCGAGGCCGCGATGTCGGAGGCGGAGTGCCCGACCAACGCCCAGGCACCGCTCTGGTCGGCCCGGTAGACGTTCTTGTCGAGGCCGATCGACCACAGGCTGTTGCGGCTCATGACCGCGATCTTAGCCGCCTTGCCGGGGACTTGCGTCCACGCCTCCGTGTTGTCGTCCTTCTGCTTCAGCCAGACATCGTTGTTGACATTGACGACCGCGATCGTCCCATCCGAAGCGGCACTGATCGACTTGGCGTTGATGCCGACCCGGGTCCAGGTCTGTCCATCGTAGCGGTAGATGTTGTTGTCCGCTCCGATGCCGTACATGCGCGTGGCGCTGATGACTGCGATGTCCTTGTAGATCCCGGGAATTTGGACCCAGGCGTTGTTGCTGACGTAGCGCCAGAGAGAGTTGTTGTCGGCGTTGACGATGACGAGAGTGCCGTCTGCACCGATTGAGACGCGCGCAGCGGCAATGCCGATCTGCGTCCCGGTCCCCGATGCCGCAGTCGTGCCAGGGCCGGCAGTGCCGCCGGGATTTCCGCCGCCCCCCTGACCACCCGTCGTGGCAGCGACTGCCGGGGCCGCGACCTGGCTCGGCGCCGCGACGCCGGCGCCGAGCGCCACGATCACGCCGGGCGAGGGCACGCCCTTCTGGTCGATCGCGACCACCTGGTAGTAGCCGGGCGGTGCGACGCCGGTCGACGGCGGCGCCTGCACGGTCACGGCATTGCCGTTCTGGCTGAACCCGGCGACATAGCGGCGCTGGCCCGAGTTGAAGCTGTGCGTCACCGCGCTCAGGCCCACCAGCACCACCTGCGACAGGCCGCTCGGCGAGCTCAGCTCGAATTGCAGCGGCTGGCCGTGCTGGAGCTGCACGGTGGAGAGGCTGACGATCTGCGGCCGCGGGGCGATCGCCGTCTTGCCGTTCACGGTGGTGAACAGGTAGGGCGGGTAGAACACCTCGGCGTTCTGGTTGCTGACCGGCCCCGGCGCACCGCCGCCGGCGACGAGCAGCGCCCCGTTCTGCATCAGGATCGCGGTCGAGTGGTAGCCGCGATAGACCGAGCCCGAGGCGCCGGCCGACCAGCGCCCGGTGCGCGGATCCCAGATCTCCGATTGCAGCACGGCGTCGCCACCGGCCCGGTCGTTGAACTTGCTGCCGCCGGTGACCGCGACCTGCCCCGTGGGCAGCACCGTGGCGTTGGCCCAGGCGCGCCCGACGCTCATCGGGCTGGTGTCGGTCACCACCGGGTTGCCGGTGGTGATGTCGATGATCGAGGCGCGGCTGCTCGACAGGAAGCCGTTGCCGTTGTCGTAGCTGTTGCCGCCGACCTGGAGGATCTTGCCGGTGTCGAACATCGCCGCGGTCGAGACCGGGCCGACATTCGGCGCGTCGGTCGCCGAGGCGGCGTTGCGCTGCGGCTCCTTGAAGGTCATCGCCGTGACGGAGCCGTTACCGGCGGGGTCGAGGACCCACATCTTGTCGGCGGTGATGCCGAAGACCTTGCCGTTCGGGGCGACCCAGGCGCGGGGATACCACCACCTGTTGTTCTCGGGCCCGAACGCATCGCGGCTCTTGGCGCCGAACAGGCTCTTCCACTGGGTGCCGTCGAAGAGTTCCGGGGTCATCCCGGTGAGATACCCCTGGTTGATCGCGCCCTGGGGATCGTTCCAGCCACCAGCATAGGGATAGTTGCCGCCCATGATGAGTTGCTGGCCGTTGGGCAGCGTCAGCATGGTCGAGTAGTAACGGTCATTGGCGAGCTTGGCCGCGACGGCGAACGCACCGTTCGCGCCGTTCGGGGTGCTGCTGACGACGAGGCTGCCCTTGTCGTTGCCGTTGTCGAAGATGCCGCCGGAGGTCATCAGCGTTCCGTCGGGGCGCAGGGCCTGCGCGCTGCAGAAGCTGTTGACGCCGCCGACGCCGGAATAAGTGATGAACCCCCGGTCGAAGCCCTGCGACGGATCCCAGAAGGTGAAGGTCCGGCCGTCCTGGACAGCGGGGCTGCCGGAGGCGGTTCCGTAGGACACGATCCGGCCACTCGGCATCATCGCGACGGAGATGGCGTTGATCGGCCAGCTCTGCACGCCGGACCACAGGCCCATCGCCGGGGCGGAATCGGGCAGCGGCAGGCCGGCCATCAGCGGATCGGCGACCTGGTTCACCACGATTCGGAATTGTGCGGCCTGTGCCGGGGCGAGGAGGCCCGTCGCCAGCATCGTGGCGGAGAGGAGGGCGGCGTCGCGCAGGCGCATCCGGCGCCGGTTGGCGGCCTGGGTCGGGTCGGTCATGGATGAACTCTCGTTGGAGGGTTGGAATGTGTGCGGAGCGGGGTCGGTGTGCACTTCCAGCGCATCGGGATCCCGTGCGAGGTTTTCGGGGAGGGCGAGGCCGCTCTCGCGCCGCGGATGGCCGACGGATGCGACGATCGTGATCCTGTCGCCGGGCTCAGGACGACGTCGCACCGATCGACACGCCCTGCTCCGCCCGAAGATCGGAGCAGGGGCTCCCGGTCGAACCGGGATGCCGCCGCAGGGTTCGTCCGCGGCGCGAGCGGGGCGACCCTGGGGATGCCCCAGGGGGCGGACCGACCGCGAGAACCGCGATGATCGTCACTGCCCGTCCCATGGCTCGATCCCGCCACTCCGTTGTCCGGTTGCCCCAGTGCCAAACCTGACGGATGGGCGTTTAAATCTTGTAATCGGGCGCAGATAACGAATCATCACCGGCATTCCGCAGCGAGCGCGCCAGCCGTCGCGGATGCAATCTGAAGTGTAGGCCTGCGTGGGAGGCTATCAGCATTAATAAAGTGCAGACATATTTATTATAAAAAGCCGGACGCACGTGACATCCTGCACGCCGCCAGGTGACGTTGCGGCGGCGTAGGACGGCGCGTCCGCCATGTCTGCCGCCGGCCCGGGAATGCGACGCCTCCGACAGCAGTGCAGCGATGATCCCTCCTGCCGGACGACGGGGAGCCGCAACGCGGCCCGCCCGCGGGTGGCGCGGCACCGGACGATGATCCTGAGCGGACTTCGCGAAAGGAGGTCGGCTGAGCGACCGGCACCTGCGGCAGGGTAGCCGCCGCGTCGGGCGAAGCGTTCCTATGCGGCCTGCCGACGCACGTCTGCCTAAGCGGATTTCGCAAAGGCAATTGCAGATTTTGCGGCAACGATCTGCAAAAACAAGATAAGCGGAAGAGGCGTTGGCAAGCCAACGCAAGTCTGCTTAGCGGAGCGTATAAGCTTGGTAGAGCCGGCTCACCTCCGCGGTGACGGGGCCGGGCCGGCCGGCGCCGATGCGGCGGCCGTCGATCCGGGTCACCGGGGTGATGCCGCCCAGCGTGCCGGTCACGAAGGCCTCGTCGGCGGCGTAGGTCTCCGCCAGGGTGAAGTCGAGTTCGCGCACCGTGCCGCCGCTCTCGCGCCACAGCTCCATCACCTTGCGGTGGGTAATGCCCTTGAAGCTGCACCGCCCCGTTGAGGTCCACAGCTCGCCCTTGCGGACGATGAAGAAGTTGGTGGAATTGCAGCTCGCCACGAAGCCGGAGGGGTCGAGCATCAGCGCCTCGTCGGCGCCGCAATGGATCGCCTGGATCAGCGCCTGGATGAAGTTCAGGCGACTGTGCGAGTTGAGCCGCAGGTCGAACACGTCCGGCGTGCTGCAGCGGATGGTGGATGTCATCAGCGTGAGGCCGGCGGCCTTGGCCTCGGGCCGCGGCGTCTTGTACTCGGCGATGATGACCACCGTCGCCTGGCCCAGCGCGAAGCGGGGATCCTGGTTCGGCGTCCGCTTCCGGCCGCGGGTGACCATCAGGCGGATATGGGCGCCGTCCTGCATGCCGTTGCGGTCTAGCGTCGCCCGGATCGCCGCGACCATCTCCGCGCGGGTGAGCCCGATATCGAGGGCGATCGCGCCGGCGCCCTCGTAGAGCCGGTCCATGTGGTCCTCGAGGGCCAGCAGCTTGCCGTTGACGAGGCGCAGGCCCTCCCACACCCCGTCGCCGAGGACGAACCCGGCATCGAAGACCGAGACCGAGGCCTGGTCGCGGGGGAAGAACTCGCCGTTGATGAAGACGAGCACGCCCTCGTTGCGGGGATCGTCGAGGTAGCCCTGCGCGCTCGCCGCGCTGCTGGTCGCTGTGCCGGACACGGGTGGTTCCTTGGTTGGTCTCGAGGGGAGCGCCGCGTCAGAACGCGAACTCGCTGTGGCGCGCCAGGAAGGTGCGGGTCCGCTCGCCGCGCGGATGCTTCAGGACCTCGTCGGGGGTCCCGACCTCGTAGAAGCGGCCATCGGCCAGGAAGACGACCTTCGTGGCGAAGTGGTAGGCGAAGCCGAGCTCGTGGGTGACGAGGAGCATGGTGCGCCCCTCCTCGGCGAGGCCCCGGATGACCCGCAAGACCTCGCCGACGAGTTCGGGATCGAGGGAGGAGGTGGGTTCGTCGAAGAGCAGGATCTCGGGATCCATCGCCAGCGCCCGGGCGATCGCCACGCGCTGCTGCTGGCCGCCCGAGAGCCGGCTCGGATAGGCGTCGTGCTTGTCGCCGAGGCCGACCTTGCCGAGCTCGGCCTCGGCCCGGGCGCGGGCCTGGCGCCGGGGCGCGCCCTTCACCGTGACGAGGGCCTCCATCACGTTCTCGACGGCCGTCATGTGCGGGAAGAGGTTGAACTGCTGGAAGACCATGCCGACGCGGCGGCGGACACCGCACAGCTCGCCCTCCGGATAGACGGTCGAGCCGTCCCGGCCTGGTCGGCCGAGCAGGCGCCCGTCGAGGGCGATCCGGCCTTGCGTCGGGACCTCCATGAAGTTGAGGCAGCGCAGGAGCGTGCTCTTGCCCGACCCCGAGCCGCCGATGATCGCGACGCGCTCGCCCGACATCACCGCGAGGTCGATGCCGCGCAAGACCTCGTGCGGCCCGAACGACTTGCGGAGGTTCTGAACCTCCAGGAGGGGACCTTGGGCCTGGAGCGGGAGTTTCGTCATCGCGGGCAGGGCCTTTCAGCTGCGGGCGGCCATCCGCCGCTCGAGGCGGGCGGAGAGGACGCTGCCCGGATAGATCAGGACGAAGTAGACGATCGCCACACTCGTCAGGATCTCGAGCGGGCGGTAGTAGGTCGCGCTCAACAGGCGCCCCTGATCCATCAGCTCATGCACCGAGAGCACGGAGGCGAGCGAGGTGACCTTCGCCAGCTCGATGGCGCGATTGGTGAAGGCCGGCAGCATGCGGCGCAGGACCTGCGGCAGGATCACCCGCCGCATCACCTGGGCGCGGGTCATGCCGAGCGCCCGCGCGCCCTCGAACTGGCCCTTCGGCACCGACTGGATCCCGCCCCGGAAGATCTCCGCGCAATAGGCCGCGGTGTTGAGGGTGAGCCCGAGCAGGGCCGCCACGAACGGCGACAGCTGGACGCCGATGACGATCGGAAAGGCATAGAAGAACCAGATCAGCTGGATCAGGACGGGCGTGCCGCGGAACAGCTCCACGGCGCCGAGCGCCGGCTCGGCGATCCATCCCGACCGGGAGAGGCGGGCGAGGCCGAGGAGGAGCCCGAGGGCGAGCCCGGCCGACATGGCCGGCACCCAGAGCTGCACCGTGACGAGGAGGCCGCGCAGCAGCACGGGCCAGTTCTGCACGAGCAGGCTGAAATCCCAGTCGTACTCCATGTCCCAAGACCTCAGCGATAGGCGGTCAGGCGCCGCTCGGCCCGGCGCGCCAGCGCGCCCGCCGTCACGAGCAGGACCAGGTACAGGAGCGCCACCACGGTGTAGACTTCGAGGGGCCGGAAGGTCTGGCTGTTGACCTGCATCGCCTGGTAGAGAAGCTCGCCATAGGCGAGGGTGGAGGCGAGCGCGGTGGTCTTCGTCAGCTCGAAGGAGCGTTCCACGAAGGGCGGCACCATGCGGCCGACCGCCTGCGGCAGGACCACCCGGCGCATCACTTGCGCCCGGGTCATGCCGAGCGCCTTCGCTCCCTCCCACTGGCCCGTCTCGATCGAGACGATGCCGCCGCGGAACACCTCGGCGTAGAACGCCCCGGACTGGGTCGCGAGCGCCAGGATCGCCGCCGCAAGGGGATCGAGGCTGAGATCGGCCAGGACCGGCAGCGCGTAGAAGAACCAGAAGAAGTGCACGATCGGCGGCGTGTTCCGGTAGAACTCGATGAAGGCCGTGGCCGGCGCCCGCACGAGCCGGGACGGGGACAGCCGCATCAGCGCGAGCAGAAGCCCGAGCCCGCAACCGAGCACGATCGACGCGACCGCGATCTTGACGGTGTTGAGGAGCCCGAGCGCCAGCATGTCGAGGTGGCGCAGGACGGGCACGAAGTCCCAGGAATAGGTCACGACCGTCCTCCCCGGCGCCGGTCGTCAGACCCACTTCTCCCGCACGAGGCCCGGAACGGTCGCCGGGTCGATGCCGCGGGTCCGAAGGTACGAGGCGAAGGACTCCTGCGGCTTTCCCGCCGCGTAGAGGGTGGCGAAGCGCTCGCCGAGCCAAGTCCTGAAGGCCGGATCGGCGTCGCGGCGGATGCCGGCGCTCGTGGCGACGGGGGTGACCGGCTTCATCAGGATCACCTTGCCGAGCTTGAGCCGGGCGTACTGGACGACCAGGGCCGGATGGAACTGCGCCACCGCATCGACGCGCTTGGCCGCGAAGGCGGCCACCGCCTCGTCGTTGTTGGCGAAGCGGCTGACGCTGGCGCTCTTCAGGGTCTCGGTCACCATGCGGTCGACCGAGGTGCCGAGCGTCACGCCGATGCGGGTGCCGGGCTTGTCGAGGTCGCTCCAGGCGGTGGCCGTCTGGTCGGGCCGGACGAGGGCGCCGGCGGCGTAGTAGAAGAGCGGGGCGTCGGGAAAATCGATCGCCTTGCGGCGCTCCTCCGTCGGGTCGAGCACGAACATGACATCGATCTGGTCGGCCTGGATCGCCGCGACGCAGTTCGCCCAGCTCGTCTCCACCGGCACCATCGTCACCCCGAGTTCGCCCGCGAGCGCGGTGCCGAGATCGATGCCGACGCCGCTCCAGGTTCCGGCCATCGGGTCCTTGAAGAACCACGGCTCGGCCGACGTGACGCCGATGCGGAAGCGGCCGCTCCGCTTGATGCGATCGAGCGAGGTCGCGCCCTGCGCCACCGCCGGGCGAAAGCCCGCGGCGCTGGCGGCCGAGGCGAGGGCGAGCGCGAGAAAGTCGCGGCGACGGGTCATGGGGCTCTCCTGGGGTCGATCGGTAAGCGGGGCGAGGGCGGGGACGATCCGGCCTCGGCCGTCTCGCGCCGGGCAGAGGATGGGTCGCATGGGTGAGGCGGTCACGCGCGCCTCTCGGGCAGGCGCTCGCGTCCGACGAGGAAGGCCTTCGTCTGCTCGGCGCCCCGGCGCATGTGGCTCTCGATCTCGCGGCGCATCGCCTCCAGGTCGTCGCCGAGGGCGAGGCGCAGATAGGCGTCGTGGCCGTCGCGACGGGGTCCGCGCAGACCGTGGGCGCGGTGATGCGCCGCCCAGTAGAGTTGCAGCCGGCCACGCAGGCCGTGCCAGACGGTCAACAGGAAGGCATGCCCGGTCGCCTCGTAGACCGTGCCGTGGAAGCTCAGCTCGGCGAGGAGGCTCGCCTTGTCGTCGCCCGCATCGATCGTCGCCGTCAGGGCCTCGTGCCGCCGGCGCAGCTCGCTCCGGAAATCCTCGTCGCGCCGCTCCCATAGCTGCTCGAAGGCGAAGGTCTCCAGGTTGCGGCGGATCGAGTAGATCTCGTCCACGTCCTTGACCGAGATGTCGATGACGTAGGTTCCCGTATACGGAATCGCCTCCAGAATCCCTTCCTCGACCAATTGCCGGATGGCCTCGCGCAAGGGGCCGCGGCTCACGCCGAACTGCTCGGCGAGCGCCGTCTCGACGAGCTGCGTGCCGGGCGCGATGTCGCCGCCGAGGATCGCGCTGCGAAGGCTGTCGGCGATGCGGCTGCGGAACGTGTCCTTCGGCACGCGGGCGAAGCCGTCGGAGGTCGGTTTTGGGCGTCGAGCGGTCATGCGGGCCTCGTCGATCGTCGATTGTCAACAATCGACGAACTGACGCAAGAGGCCGCGTGCCTGCTCTGCGAGCGGCAAACGTGGCGTCGCCGACCTTGCGGCGTGCGAGGCGATCGCCGACGGTGGCCCGACCACGCGGCTTCGCCGGTGCGATGCTCCGATGCAGGGGAGAATGGCAGAGCGCGTCAGATGTGCGAGGATGCCGCCGATGCCGTTCCGCGCAAGCGCGTCGACACCGCGGCTGTTGCAACCGGATTGAAGTGTCGCAGCCCTCTGCAAACTAGACGTGTCACCCCGCTGCTGGCGAGGCTTGCGCCGACGCAGCCCCGCCGCGGGCTGGCCGCGCCACCGCCGCACGGCCCCGCTTCACGTACCCGGCCTTCTCGCTGTTGGTCTTCACCCACGGTGGCCGCAACTCGTCCTGCCGATCCTTCACGTAGGCCAGCACCTCCGACAGACGCTTGTTCTCCACGATCGCCGCCTGCGTCACTCGCTGGTCCTTGTCGAACATCCGGTAGGGCAGCGCCACGCCCTGCCAGCGCACCTCCAGGCGCCCGTCCGCGAACTGGTAGGTGTCCCCGTAGCGTCCCGCGACGCCCCGCGTCAGATCGCTGTCCTCCAGGATCACCCGTTGACGCTCGTACGACAGCGCCAGATCCCGCCCGGCATGGCGCTGCTCTCGCCACGCCAGCACGTCGCCGAGATGCTCCTGCGACAGACCCAGCGGCCGGTGCCGATCGTCCACCCGCACCGCCACCCGGGCCAAGCGCGCGTTGAAGCGCTCCATCTGCAGCACCTCGATCCGGCGCAACTCCCGCTCGCTCATCAGGACCCACCCCATGGCGACATCCCGCGTTCCGCGGAACAGGGGAATGTGCCATTCCACCTTGGCTCAGGTGGGACATGTTAATCCGGTGCCTCCACCCTCGATTCGCATAAGGTAGGTTATGGAACCATCGCCCGCGTTCCGTGCGCCCCCGGCAAGTCCCTGAGGCGGCACGGATTCTCTCGGCGGACGAGGTCAGGCCGTCTCCCGCGCGGTATCGGCCGCTGCATCCTGTAGCCGCAACGCCACCGTCCGCGCCAGCTCCTCCGCCTGGGTGCGGATGTCGGGCACCGCCGTGCATTCCCAGAGCGTTCCCCGCAGCAAGGGCCCCAGCGTCCAGAGCGACCGGCCGGCCTCGCCGCGCTGGTCGAGCACCGCGAGATCGTCGGCCACCGCGAGGCCGAGGCCGAGGGCATCCGGGCGGATCAGCCCGCGCCCCATCAGGCGGCGCAGGAGCAGGTCGTCGGTGTCGGCGACGCGTCCGACCCCGGATGCGTCGATGATCCGCTGCACCTCGACGATCCGCGGCGCGGCGGCGCCCCGTTCGCGCAAGCTGACCCGGGCATGGCCGGCCACGTCCTCGACCGCGACAACCCGGGCCCGCATCACGCGCAGTCCGCCGCCGGCGAGTTCGCGGCCGATGATCTCCGCAGCGGGCGGCGCCATCCGGTGCCTATGCACGTCCCAGAAGGCGCGGACATGGCGCAGGAAGCGGCGCTGCTCGGCGAGCGGCAGGCCGCGCCAGAGACCGATGCTGGCGCCCCGCAGGGCGTCGATCACGCTGCGCCAATCGACCCCGGCCGCAGCGGCCCGGCGCGTCTCATCGCGGAGGACCCGCAGCAGCGTCAGGAGCGACCGCCGGGCCGCAGCCGGGATTTCGGGTGCAGGCCAAGGCGCGGTCGCGGCATGGACCTGCGGCAGCAATCCGCGGCGCGAGACCGCCAGGATCATCCCGGCGAAGCCGCGCTGGCGCAGGGCCGCGACCGCATCGACCATGGTCAACCCGGTTCCGATGATGAGCAGCGGCAGGTCCGGCCGCAGGTCGTCGAGAGGCGCGTCGTTCCAGGGGTCGACCGTGTAGCGGCTGCGCGATCCGCGCGGCGCCCGCAGGTTGCCGCAGGCCAGGATCGCGCCGGCGACCCTGCGCCGCCTCCCGGCCGCGAGGGTCAGCTCGAATCCGTCCTCTGCCGGCACGAGATCGACGACCTCGTCGTTCTCGAGCATCAGGCGCGGCGCCGGCCCAGGTTCGGACAATGCCGTCAGAAGCAGGTCGGTGAGATATCGCCCGTAGAGCCCGCGGGCCGCGAACAGCCCCGCCGGCGTCGACCGGGTCCAGGCGACCCCGTCGAGGGGGCACGCTTCCAGCCAGCGCGAAAAATGATCCGGCTGGTCCGGAAACGCGCTCATGTTGGTGGCGCGCACGTTGAGCAGGTGGTCGCTGCAGCCGGTCGCGTAAGCGA